>JAFQPV010000207.1 GCA_017411585.1 Clostridia bacterium
CCAGCAGCAATGTACGCCCCCTCCTGTACAGTTACCGGAGAAACCAGGTTCGTATTACAGCCAATAAACGCATTGTTGCCAATGACCGTGCGATACTTCTTCTTACCGTCGTAATTCACCGTTACGCAACCGCAACCAAAATTCACACCGCTGCCAACATCAGAATCTCCAACGTACGTGAGATGCGAAATTTTTGTTCCCTCATCAATCGTTGCGTTTTTAATTTCGACAAAGTCCCCGACTTTGACGTTTTTGCCCACCTTACTGTTCGGGCGAAGGTAAGCAAACGGTCCGACATGTGTACCGCTGTCTACAAAGCTGTCAACAATTACAGAATTTAATATATCAACGCCGTCGCAAATGGTCGAATTGGTAATCATCGAATTTGCGCCAACGCAGACATGACTGCCGATTTTCGAATTGCCTCTCAAGTGACAATTCGGATAAATAACGGTGTCTGTGCCGATTTCCACATCCGGCTCGATATACGTCGATTCCGGTGCGATAATCGTTACACCATTTAACATATGTTCAAAATTGATTCTCCAGCGCATGATCGCTTCCGCTTCAAAAAGCTGAATGCGGTCATTTACACCGAGTACGGAATTGGAGTCCTCCGTATCAAATGCGCCAACCTTGCGACCGGATTTAATTAAAACATCCAGCGCGTGAATCAAATTGTTTGTATCTTCGCCATTGCATAAGGTGTCCATATGCTCAAGTGCATACACAAGTGCATCCGCATTGAAAATGTACATCGAAGAATTGACCTCGCCGATTTCAAGCTCATATGCATCTGCATTTCTCTGCTCTACGATACCCGCAACATCACCTGCATTATTGCGAATAATTCTGCCATAACCATCCGGATTATCCACGACTGCAGTAATAATCGTTGCTTCATTTTCTAAATCCTTATGAAACTCAATCGCCTCTGCAAGAGTATCTTCCTCCATCAAAGGCGCATCCGCCGGCAACACAAGACAAATGCCATCGAAATCGCGGATATAATTCAGTGCATGGCGCACCGCATCTGCTGTACCGATTGCCTTTTTTTGTGTTTCATAAAGCACACGCTCCCCAAAGTGCGCTTTAATCTCCTCTTCACCATAGCCGACGATCATTACATTTGTTTCGCTGCCGGCACCTTCCGCTGCCGCAAGTACGTACTCAGCCATACATTTGCCGCATACAGGCACCATTGCTGTCGGGTGTGCAGATTTCATTTCCTTGCTTTCTTTTGCTGCAAGAATCACGCTCATAATCTTTTCTGCCACGTTCGCCGCCTCCTAAAATTTAGTTCACACCTATTGTCTCACTTTTTACGATGTTTTTCAAGCCTTTTTACGATTTTTCTGAATTTATTTTCAAAAACAGTTCTTTTGCACGCTGTTTGTCTTCCGAAATCTGTGCAACAAGACCGTCAACATCTGCAAAAACACGTTCCTCACGCAGGTAGGTATAAAATGCAAGACGAATGGTTTTGCCGTACAAATCCCCTGCGTAATCCAGCAAATGTGTTTCTACCGTGCGTTTTTCTAAGCCAAACGTCGGTCGTATACAAATATTGGTAACCGAAGGATAGCACGCGCCATCGACAATCGCAACTGTCATATACACGCCATCCTTGGGCAAAAGAACATTTTCCGGCAATACCAAATTCGCCGTAGGC
>JAFQPV010000208.1 GCA_017411585.1 Clostridia bacterium
AAGTGGTATAATATTATGAATTATTATTTTCAGGAGTTTAGGGTATGTGGAAAGCAGATAAATGGCAAGAATATGAGTTGATTGACAGTGCTTACGGCGAAAAGCTGGAGCGCTGGGGCAAATATATTTTAAGACGACCGGACCCGCAGGCGGTGTGGAATGTGCGCACCTCTCCGTTATGGGAAAAAGCAGATGCGGTATACCACCGTGCAAACACCGGTGGCGGTCACTGGGAATTTCACAACAAGCGGATGAAAGAGCGCTGGGAAATCGCATTCGGGGATTTGAATTTCTGCATTAAGCCAATGGGCTTTAAGCACACGGGACTGTTTCCGGAGCAGGCGGTCAACTGGATGTGGTTTTCGGATTTAATCAAAAACGCCAACCGTCCGATTCGAGTACTCAACTTATTTGCCTACACCGGCGGCGCAACCGTTGCCGCACTCAAAGCAGGTGCGAGCGTGACACACGTGGATGCATCTAAAGGCATGGTCAGCTGGGCAAAGGAAAACGTTGCCGCAACAAACCTTACCGATGCGCCGGTGCGCTACATTGTCGATGACGTATTAAAGTTCGTTGCGCGCGAAAAGCGCCGCGGCAAACGCTATGAGGCCATCATTATGGACCCGCCCTCCTACGGCAGAGGTCCGGGCGGCGAGGTTTTCAAAATTGAAAACGAGCTTTTCTCCCTCGTGCAGGCTTGCAGCGAGATTTTATCGGACGAGCCGCTCTTTTTCTTAATCAATTCGTACACAACCGGTCTTTCGCAGACCGTACTGACCAACGTACTTTCGCTGATTTTAAAGGACCGCTTCGGCGGCAAAATCACCGCAGACGAAATCGGCATCCCGATGACGGCAAAAAGCGGACTTGTACTCCCCTGTGGCATTTCGGGGCGTTGGCAGGAAAAATAGTTTCGAGGTAATGACCAATGATTCAAACGCAAAATTTATCACACACCTATCCCGGTGATGAAGATGCCGCGCCGAAAACCGTTTTACGCGATGTTTGTGTTGACATTAAAGACGGCGAGTTTGTTGCAATTGTCGGGCACAACGGCAGCGGCAAATCGACACTGGCAAAGCATTTTAATGCCATCTTACTGCCGAGCGGCGGCAAGGTATATGTTGACGGCTTAGATACATCGGATGAAAGCCTTTTGTTTGAAATTCGAAAGCAGGTCGGCATGGTGTTTCAAAATCCGGACAATCAGATTGTGGCGGCTGTCGTGGAAGACGACGTTGCATTCGCGCCGGAAAACCTCGGTGTTGACCCGAAGGAAATCCGAAAGCGCGTTGATGCCGCCCTGAAGGCAGTCGGTATGTATGACAAGCACATGGCCGCACCGCACCATCTATCCGGCGGACAGAAGCAGCGCATTGCCATTGCCGGCATTTTGGCGATGCAGCCAAAGCACATTATTTTAGACGAGCCCACCGCGATGCTTGACCCCATCGGTCGCCGCGAGGTGTTAAATACTATCAAAAAGCTCAACCGCGAGCAAGGGATGAGCGTTGCGCTCATTACGCATTATATGGATGAAGCTGCGCAGGCGGACAGAATGATTGTGATGCGCGCCGGCAAGGTCTTTATGGAGGGCACGCCGCGCGAAATCTTTGCCCGTGCAGATATGCTGCGCACCACCGGGCTTGACATTCCGCAGGCAACCGAGCTTGCGCATCTGCTCCTTAAGGCAGGTGTACCCATGCGAAACGACATCATCTCTGTAGATGAATGTGTAGAGGAGATATTAAAGCAGTTATGATTAAATGCGAAAACTTATCCCATATCTATCAAAGCGGCTCACCCTTTGAGAAAACCGCTTTAAGAGACATCAATTTAGAAATACACGAAGGCGAGCTTGTCGCCATCATCGGACATACCGGCAGCGGTAAATCGACGTTAATTCAGCATTTCAACGCGCTCGAAAAGCCAACAAGCGGCAAAGTCTATATCGACGGTATTGACCTTTCCGCGCCGAAGCTGAACTTAAAGCAAATCCGCCAAAAGGTCGGTTTGGTGTTTCAGTATCCGGAGCATCAGCTGATGGAGGAAACCGTTCGAAAAGACATTGCCTTCGGGCCGAAGAATCTCGGTCTTTCTGACGAAGACATTGCAGACCGCGTAATCTCAGCTGCACATTCGGTTGGCTTAAAGGACGAGCTTTTAGACAAATCTCCCTTCGAGCTGTCCGGCGGCGAAAAGCGCCGTGTTGCCATTGCCGGCGTACTTGCAATGGAGCCGAAGGTGCTGGTGTTAGACGAGCCGACCGCAGGGCTTGACCCTGCAGGACGTGACGAGCTGTTATCGCTCATTCAGAAGCTCAACGATTGCGGTATGACCATCGTGCTTGTATCACACAGCATGGAGGATGTGGCAAAAATTGCACAGCGCGTCATTGTAATGAACGATGCAACCGTAATTCGAAGCGGCAGCGTTGCAGAGGTGTTTGCAGAAGCCGAGCTTTTGCAAAGCATTGGCTTAAATGTGCCGCAAATCAGCCGCATTGTTGCAAAGCTGCGCGAAAAAGGCGTTAATATTTCTAAAGACATTTACACAACGGAAGCAGCCGCAAAGGCGTTACTTTCACTTATAAAGAAGGACTAAATTATGTTTAAAGATATCACACTCGGACAATATTATCCGGGCGACTCTGTCATTCATCGCCTGGACCCGCGCATCAAAATTCTTTTGACGCTTGTTTATATTGTTCTGCTGTTTTTCATTAAAAACTTCACAGGCTTTCTCGCCTTTGGCATATTTACACTCGCGGTCATTTTCCTTTCGAAGCTGCCGCTCGGCTATGTGCTCAAGGGTTTAAAGCCGCTTCTGTTCATCATTGCCTTTACCGGTATCATCAATTTGTTTATGACACCGGGCAAAATCTGGGTGAAAATTCCGTACACACCGCTTTGCATTACCTATGAAGGCTTGCGTACGGCGGCGTTTATGATTGTGCGCCTCATCTTTTTGATCATGGGCACATCCGTATTAACGCTGACCACCTCCCCGCTCTCGCTGACGGACGGCATTGAAAAGCTTTTGTCCCCATTCAAAAAAATCGGTCTTCCGGCACACGAGCTCGCAATGATG
>JAFQPV010000209.1 GCA_017411585.1 Clostridia bacterium
CACAGTATAATATTTTAGCGATTACATTTACCAACAAAGCGGCGAAGGAAATGAAAACGAGAATCAGTGCAAAGCTGGAGGGCGGCGATGCTATATGGGCGTCGACATTTCACTCGCTTTGTGTGCGCGTGTTGCGTCGCGATTGTGACCGCTTAGGCTACGAACGCAGCTTCGTGATTTATGATACACAGGATACAAAAACGCTTTTGAAGGAATGCATTAAAGAGCTGAATTTAGACGATAAAATCTTTACGCCGAATGTGCTCTACGGTGAAATCAGCCGCGCAAAGGACGATATGCTCGATCCGAAGCGCTTTGAGGACTTATATACATCCGATTTTCGTATGAGCAAGATTGCTGCGGTGTACAAGATGTATCAAAACAAGCTCCGCGCGAACAATGCGATGGATTTTGATGATTTGATCGTCAACACGATTCGCTTGTTTGAAGAAAATGAGGATGTACTTGCATATTATCATAACCGCTTTAAATACATTATGGTGGATGAGTATCAGGATACGAATAACGCGCAGTACAGGCTGATTTATTTATTAGCGAAAAAACACAGAAATCTGTGCGTTGTCGGTGACGATGACCAGAGTATTTACAAATTCCGCGGTGCGAACATTAAAAATATTTTGGATTTTGAAAAGCAGTTTTCGGATGCAAAGGTAATTAAGCTTGAGCAAAATTACCGCTCTACGAAAAATATCCTGGATGCGGCAAATGCTGTGATTGCAAACAATAAAAAACGCAAAGGCAAGGATTTGTGGACGGATGGCAATTCCGGCGATGAGATTTGCATCTATCACGGCGATGACGAGCGTGACGAAGCGGATTTTGTTGCTCGTGAGATTGACCGTAAGGTTTCCGAACAGAATTTTTCCTTTAAGGATTTTGCGATTTTGTATCGTACAAATGCACAGTCGCGTGTGCTGGAGGATACGCTTCTGCGCCGCGGTCTGCCGTACCGCGTGCTTGCAGGCTTGCGATTCTATGATAGAAAAGAGATTAAGGATGCAATCGCGTATTTGCGCGTGATTGTAAATCCGAATGATTCTGTAAGCTTAAAGCGCATCATCAATGAGCCGAAGCGCGGCATCGGTGATACGAGCATGTCGAAAGCGGATGCGATTGCGCAGCGCGAGGAAATTGGCATTTTTGACGTTATTTCCAATGCGGCGGCGCATACAGAAATTGCACGTGCTTCCGCAAAGCTTGACCAGTTTGCAAATATGATTCGCTCGCTGCAGGCAAGAAAGAATGAAATGAGTGTTGCCGATTTTGTGGATACCGTTTTAAATGAAACCGGTTACCGTGCGGCGTTGATTGCCGAAAACACGATTGAGGCGAGAACACGCCTTGAAAACTTAGACGAATTATTAAGCGCCGTAAAAGAGTTTGAAAAGACGGAGCACGAAACGCCGGGGCTGGAGGGCTTTTTAGAAGAGATTTCACTCGTTTCGGATATTGATAACTACGACGAGGACCAGCCGACGGTCACGTTGATGACAATTCATGCGGCAAAGGGTTTGGAATTTCCGGTAGTATTTATTGTGGGTACAGAAGAAGGGCTTTTTCCGAGCATGCGCTCTATGTTTGAGGATGAAGAGCTTGAAGAAGAGCGCCGTCTTTGCTATGTTGCCATTACGCGAGCAAAGCAGATGCTATATATAACGCATGCGGCATCGCGTATGCTGTTCGGACAGACAAAGTATTCGCCGCCGTCTCGATTTATCGGCGAAATTCCGGCGGAATTAACGATGCGCTTTGAGGGCAGAAGAACGAGAGAAAGAAAGCAGATGGCTGCATCGCGCAATATGGACTTTATGCCGGATTATGCACAGGATGGATTTGAAGCCAAGCCAAAGCAGACGTATGCGCAAAAAGCAGCTTCTGCGCCGCCGTCCGGCTTTGGTGGTATGAACAAATCCGCACTGTTTAAGAGCTTCGATGTGCGCGCAAACGACAAAGCGGAAACGGATTTTGCTGCAGGCGATATAATTGAGCACAAGAAATTCGGCAAAGGCAAGGTATTAAATGTCATTCCACTTGGTAATGATAAAAAAATAGAAATTTTGTTTGATAGCGGCGAGCGCAAAAACTTGATGG
>JAFQPV010000210.1 GCA_017411585.1 Clostridia bacterium
AAGCAGGCAAACTATAACCCGAATGCGGGTATGACCTTAGATGATATTGCAGGCACGGTAAACAGAGCGGACGCTGTTGAAGAAAGCGGCGATATCTTCGTCATCATTGACGAGGACTTTGAAGCGCAGACACCGGATGCATTGGTACAGATGCGCAGAGAAGGCGGCTTTGGTACTTCGGCAATCAAGGAAACTGCACCGATTTACGTTCGTCAGGCAGACGGAAATAAGTATGCACACGCATACCACGGCAACCCGGCAGCGCCGGATACAATCCAGGGTCAGCGTCTCGGTAAGACGATGTCGTTTATCGGTATAAACGATCTTGTTCTGGATTTTGATGTAAAGAGCAGTAAAAACGGTAAATCGACGATGTCTGTTTACATTGTAGACAGTGAAACATCGAAAACAAAGGTGTCTGTTACTGTGCCGACAGCGTTTGATGATTGGATGCACATCAAGGTGCGTTTCGATTTTGAAAACAAGGTAGCCAAGCTGTATGTTGGCGGTAAATTTTATAAAGAGTTCAAGGCAGACCTTGGCGATGTGGTCAACGGTGATTTCCGTATTGTGGGTCAGATGCATTCCGATGGCAGTGACTGGATGATTGATAATTTTATGCTATCCACACCGGATAAGAATGCCGGCGGCATCGTAAATCTCGCCGGCGAGTTTATGGTTGATCAGGTGAAATTGCCGGAGACTGAAAAAATCGGTATGGTGAACAAAATGCGCACGACGCATCCGCGTATTATGCTGACGGATTGGGCGGCAGTGCGTGCAAAGATTGACACCGATGAAAACTATAAAATCTGGTACAAGCGAACGATTGAAACGGCAGACAACATTGTGCGCAGTGCACCGGTAGAATATGTTGTGAATGCGCGTAACAACATCAACGAGTCCTCCTCACGTGCGAAAACATATATGATTTCGCTTGCTGGCGCTTATGGACTTACCGGGGATAAGCGCTATAAGGACAGACTCTTTCAGGAGATTGAAAACGTGGGTAGCTGGCCGGATTGGGACGGTAAGACCTATCTGTGTACAGCACACTTGATTTTAGGCACATCCATTGCTTATGACTGGTTATACAACGACTGGACAGAAGAAGAGCGCAGTAAAGTTTTGAATGTGCTCGTGCAAAAGGGTGCCTCTCAGGCGGTGCTCGGCTATGAAAAGATGATTAGCGGCACCAGCAACTGGATTAACTCTGTATCCAACTGGAATAACGTATGTAACGGTGCAAACACAATTATGGCGATTGCGGTTGCAGACGAATATCCGGAGCTTTCTGAGTACATTTTTGCAAAGGCAAACCTGGCATTGCAGGAGTCCTTTGTTGAAGTATCGGCGGACGGTGCGTATGCTGAAACCGTCAGCTACTGGGACTATGGTGTGCGTTATCAGATCAAGATGATGTCTGCGCTGGAAACGTCTTTGAAGGATGGCGAAACACTTCCGGCAAGACTGGATTATACAAATAACGTCGGACTCAATAACACCGGTGATTTCCCGATTTACTATAATGGTACAACCGCGGCATTTAACTATGGCGATGGCGAAGACACACTCAAGACATCGTCGATTCTGTATTGGCTTGCAACGAAGTATGACAAGCCGCGTTATGCGTGGTATAACCTGTATATGATTAACAACTATGCGGCAATTGACCATCCGAAGGATCATAATACGATTTTGTCTATCCTTTGGTACGATGCAGAGCATGCAAAGGGTGCAGACCCGGCGGCAGCACTCGATAAGTTCTACAGCTCTTCTGAGCCAAATGGTGCAAACGGTCTTTCGATGCGTTCGAGCTGGACCGACCAGAATTCGCTTGTTGTAATGGCGCACGCCGGTGACGCAAGCACGGGTCACATCAACCACGACGCCGGCGGCTTTGTCCTCGATTGGGCAGGCAAGCGTTGGGTACATATGTACGGCAGAGAGCCGGCAGGTCTCACGGCGGGTATTCTCTATGCATGGGACGGCTACTTTACAATTAACAAGCAGGATGGCGGCCGCTTCCAGTATTATCATACACGCGGTGAAGCGAACAATACAATTATTGCAAACCCGAAGCAGGGCGAAGCGGATATGCAGGTGAAATACTATGCACAGCTCGTTCGTTCGGATGCGGCTGACAACAAGGCATTTGGTATTATTGATATGACACAGACCAATGCAGACTATGTTGACGCTAAGCGCGGCTTTATGCTCACGGACAACCGCGAAACCCTGGTGATTCAGGATGAAATCAAGGCAAAAAAGCCGAGTGAGTTTTATTGGTTTGCAAACACACTTGCAGATATCACACTTGCGGCAGACGGCAAGAGTGCATATTTGGAAATGGGTGATGAGGTGATGCTTGTGCGCATCACACAGGGTCCGGCGGATGCGAAAATCGGCGTTATGAAGGCAAGACCGCTTCCGACAAGCCCGGATCCGGATGTGCAGCCGAAGATGGAAGAGCAGAAGCTTTTTATCCATGCTGAAAATGTGCAGGAGCTTAACCTGACGGTGGAATTTGTACCGCTTCATGAAGGTGAAGGTGTACCGCCGGCACAGCCGGTTGTAAATCTCGACAACTGGACTGTTGCGGATTCCAAGCCGATTATTACATCTCAGCAGCTGGGCGATATTGTTGCGCTTATGGTTGACAACCCGAATGCATATGCAAAGGGTGTAAAGACATATGTAGATACTGCAAATCTGGAAATTGCACCGGTTGTACAGAACGGCAGAACACTTGTGCCGGTAAGATTTATCTCTGAAAAATTCGGTGCAGCTGTAGGCTGGGAGGACAAGACCCAGACCGTAACCGTAGAAACACAGACAAGCAAAATTCAGCTACAGATCGGCTCGAATCAGATGCTTGTAAACGGCAATCCGGTTACACTTGATGTTGCAGCGCAGACCATCGGCGGCAGAACGGTTATTCCGCTTCGTGCACTCGTTGAGGCGCTTGGTAAGCAGGTATTCTGGGATGACCGAGGACTGATTATCATTTCCGATGCAGCGGTAGCTTACGATGCAGAAACGATTACAAAAATTGTTGACCTTTTGGATATCCGCGTGCAGGTAGACGGTCAGGAACTCAAATTCTTTGACAGCGAAGTTTACGACTACTATGTTGCAGCCTCAGCGGGTACAACGCCGACCGTAACGGCGAGTGCGTTTGGCGGCGCCAGCGTCGTGCAGGGCAATCCGGCGGTTGTAACCGTAGGGGATAAAAATTACAATATCCACTTTGTTGAAAGTGTGTTCTCAAATGTGTTCGGTGGTGAGGATGCCGTTCGTAAGCTTACACTCGAAGCGGATAACGGTCCGAAGCCGGTAGGGCAGAATCATCTGCAGATTCAAAGTGCAACCAGCTCGATTGAATGGACAGCGGATAAGTATCCGATGCATGGTACATATGACAACGTTATCAACGACAGCATCACGCTCAACCGTTGGTCGGCGCAGGGGCTTGGCCATTGGATTGAATACGACCTCGGTTCTGTTCAGAATGTACATTCCATTGCAATCGCCGGTTATCTGACCGCGGCGCGTTCTTACACCTATAAGGTCGAAGTTAGTGTCGACGGCGAAAATTGGGAGGTTGCACATGAAGGTGCGAAGACCACCTCCGGTACGGACAGAAATGTATTCAAGCTTGGCGATAAGCCGGCGCGTTATGTACGCTTGACCGGTATCGCATTTGAAGGTGCGACATGGCTCGGTATCTGCGAGGTGCGCATTTACGGAAGCACTGAAGCGGAAGCTGCCGACCAGGCAAGCTGGTCGAGTGAGTTCTATTCAGGGAAAATTCACGGACTTGTCGGCGATACGCGTAAGGTGCTCATTACCGGCGTAAACGGCAAGGGCGAAGAAGTTGAAATGAATCTTGCTGACCTAAAGATTACAAGCACAGACACGAAGGTTGCAACCGTAGACGGCTACGGCAATGTAACGCTTGTCGGTGCAGGCAGTGCGAAAATCAGTGTAGAAGCCACGGTTGGCGGCACTGCAAGAGTCTACACCATTGATGTTCGCGTACAATAAACAAACTAAAAAAGAGACCTTCGGGCCTCTTTTTTGGTTTAGCAGAATTATGCTAAATTACAGCAGAAATGTATATAGACGAAGAACAGAATCAAATGTTAAAATGGAACTAGGAATAAACTACGGAAGGGGTTTTTGTATGAAATTGCATAGAAAACTTATCAGCCTTTTGCTGTGTGTAGTAATGCTTTTGGGCGTATTACCGCTGGGTGTGTTCGCAGCAAAGGGAGATGAAGACTTGCTTGTTTTACTTTCGGATGATTTCGAGGATTACAAGGAAGGCGAATTTCCGAAAAAGGAGACGGG
>JAFQPV010000211.1 GCA_017411585.1 Clostridia bacterium
ATCTCTTTTAGAATATAAGATTAAAATCTATGTTTCTGCAAACATACACAAGCCGTTTACAATTGCTGAGCTGGCACAGGTACTGGGCAAAACACCGAACTATTTAAACAGCGTGTTTAAACAGGCAACCGGCATCGGTATACGCCAATATATCAACCGCGAAAAGGTACACATCATTTCCACGATTTTAGAAAGCGAGAATCTCACCTTTAGGCAAGCCTGTGAAAGCGTTGCAATTTACGATGTTTCCTACGGCTACCGCCTTTTTAAAAAACAGACTGGCATCACGCCTGCCGCCTTTGCGGAAGGAAAACACTTAAAACCAAATTAAAAAAAACGATGGAGAAATTCTCCATCGTTTTTTGATTGTACTGAATTATTCGACTACAATTGTCGCCGTCGAGCTTGCCGTATAGCCGTCCTGCGTTGCGGTAACGGTGACGGTGGTTGTACCTGCCTTTAAGAAGGAAATTGTACCGTCTGCTGCAATGGTTGCAATACTTTCGTCTGCCACTTTATAAACCACGGTGGATTCAGGACGAATTGCAAATGCTGCCTTGCCTGCATCTACACCCTCTGCCTTGATGACAGCGGTTGTACCCGCCTTGCCGGAAAGACCGCTTGTGCCAAAGTAGGCCGGCCAGTAGGAAACATCCTCTGCCTGCTGCGCAGCACTTTCGTAGAAGCGCACCTCTGCGTAGGTATTCCAAGCGTTTGTATTGTTACCCTTACCGATAATCTTTACGTATCTTGCCTGCACATCGCCGAGCGGAATCAGATACATAATATCGTTTGTCGGCTGTGCACCGCCGGTGTGCACGAGCGTATAGTTTACGCCGTCTGTGGATACCTCTACATCAAAGTCGTAGGCACGGCTCGTCTGCGTTACACCTGCAAAGCCCATCGAATGTACATTCTTCACGCTGCCAAAGTCCATCTGAATCCAGCCTTCGCCCTGCGCTGCCCAGCGGTTTTCGGTGGAGGTGTTAATCACGCCGTCCACGATACCACGCTTCGGATAGGTTGCAAAGCCGGTGGAGTCTGTCAAATCCTCTACATAGATAAAGGTGTTGTAGGCCGGTACGCCTGCGTCTTCCAGCGACAGCTTCACATCTAAGATTACGCCCGGGTCCTTATGACCGAGGATGCCCTCGAATGCATACGGCTGCAGCTTAAAGGTGTAGTTTTTACCGTCAACGGTTACAACTGCGCTTTCGCCGATTGCAGCTGCCTGCGTAGCGGAAACGGTCTGTGCACCATGCGTCAGCACTTCAACTGTCGGCAGAGCCTCGCCTGCCTTTACGTCGATTGCGTAAGCATCACGGTCGAGCTCGAAGAAGGCAACATCCTTACCGTTGACCTTCACGCGAACATCCAACTCTGCAATCAGCTTCACGATTTGTGCTTCGTCGTAGCTGATGTTTTCACCAATCACGATTAAGCCACGATCATCCCAGAAAACCTCCTTGCCGAGCGCTTCAACGAGTGCGCGCAGCGGAATAAGCGTTCTGGAGTTATAGGTATTCGCCGGTGTATCCAAAAGTACGGTTTCACCGTTTACGGTCATTTCATTCGAGCCGATAACGAGCTTGATTTCCTTGTCTTCATAATTTACAAGCACGGTCTGGGTTGCTTCCTGCCAGCCGACTCTTGCGCCGAAGGATTCAGAAATGAAACGCACCGGTACAAGTGTTCTGGAGTTTTCCGTGAACGGAACAACATCGGCGTTGTTTGTATCCACAAAAGTCTTTTGTCCGTTTGCAATTGCATTCGGTGTGCCGAGCTTTAATACAACGTTGCTGCCTGCAAGTGCGGTTGCGGTCATACCATTATCATTTGCGCTCCAGCTCTCCATCGGTACATATGCGCTCGCTGCCGGAATGCCTTCACCCGGCTTCAATGCTACATATTCAACCGCGAGATTTAATTCTGTCTTATCCTTTAAGTGGATAAACAGCTTCTGTCCTCCCTTGTTTGCATCAATCTGCGTTACGCTTTCAAACAGAGACTTTCTGTCCATCATTTCAAACTTCGCTTCCGCAGGGCCTTCAATGATGCGCGCAAGCACTCTTGCATCGTCGATGGTTAAAAGTGCGCTCTTACCGTCCTTTGCAATGGTGATGCTTGCATCGGTGTTTGCAAACCAGTAAAATTCGGACGGTGCATTTGCCACAACCTCATCTTGTACGATGATGCGGCTGCGGTTATCGGTCAGCATCATACCGCGTTTTGCAGACTTGTAATCTGCGTAGGTTTCGGTTGTATCAAGTACGATAAATGCGGTATTATCACTTGTGCCACTCTTTATTGTTCTTGCAACTGCGCTGCTGATCTGGCTCGCCGTTGCCGATGGGTTGATGACCAAGCAGTTCGAGGATTCGTCTCTCTTATAATAAGTTTCGGCCTTCGGTGTCTTAAGCGCATAATCGTAGCTGTTGAGCTGGCGCACAAAGCGTTTGCCCATAAAGTCGATTACATATGTACCCAGGGAAAGATGCTGATGGTTTGCCTTGTTGTTACCGCCCTGAATTGCGCCGAACAGCGCCGTCGATTCATCCCACGAGGAGCGCATCGAGCCGCCGTTTACGCCATCCTGTGAGCTATAGAACTTGTCGAGCGGGAATGCGCCCGGTACATTGTAGGCATTGTCTGCATCGTACCACGCGAGCGCCGCAAAGGCACTGTAGCCACTCAAGAATGCATTCATACCGAGCTGACGGTTATCCTGCCACCAAGCGTAGTGCGGCTTGTTAAAGCGGTTTGCCACCCAATACATAACCTCACAGCTTGTATGTCCTGTCGAGCAGTCGCCATAGTTAAAGCGGCCTGCCGGACCATCGTAGTAAATGCCGTAGTCTGCGGTATCTGCGATGCCCGGTGCCTGCCAATAGATGTAGTTATCCGGCAGCTTAAAGCCTTCTACAAAGGCATTTTCCAAAAAGTCTGTTGCATAAATCAGGAAGGTTGTACCGTAATCCCAATAGGATACGCCCTCCGGATAGCCGCCCTGCGGTGCATACGGCGGAAGCGCATTCTGGATAAACGGCGGCACAGTTTCTAAGAAATACTCGGAAACGAGCGGCGTTTCATCTGCAGAAGCAAGCGCCCATGCGATAATGGTTGCGTTACATACCGGGTTCCAGTTGATTGTTCCCGTTACAAAGTTTGTATTGGAAACCTGACCGTTATATGCATAGATAAAGTCCGGAAGTGCCTTATCGTGTACGATGTCGATAATCGCTTGTCTCTGCTCCGGTGTCAAATCATCGTGCAGCCAGTCGTATGCATATGCATAGCCCTGCAGAATTTCTGCAGTTACCAGCGTCGAGGTAAAGCCCGACCAGTCTTCCCATTCACCATAGGCAAGCATTTCCTCATACGCCTTATCCAGATACTTCTTCTCGCCCGTAATCTTGTACATAAACGCGAGCGGCGCAATTCTGTTACGCGCACTTCTTGCGGATTCAAGCACATTACCGCGCGAGTTGACAATACGGTCAACCGGCTTGGTTGTAAGCGCACCGTCTGCCTGCTGCTTAATATTATTATACCACTGCTTTGTCATGTAGTTATCGTCGATTTTGTCGCGCATTTCATCCCAGTTATGCACGAACAGACGCGGATGCGCCGTAACATTTTTAACAAAGCTTGCAGAAGACAATTCCTTGCTCGGCTTTACATTGTCCCAGTAAATTTCCTGGTTGTCGAGAAGCGGACCTTCAATCTTTACTTCTTCAGTTGTAAAAT
>JAFQPV010000212.1 GCA_017411585.1 Clostridia bacterium
CGGCTACAGCAAGTTTTATTTTTGTCGGCGCTTTAAAGAGATTACGGGCTACACCGTAGCGACCTATATCAATATGCAAAGAATTAAATATGCACAGAGTTTGCTCACTGAATCGGATAAGAGTATAAATGAAATTGCTTTCGAGTGCGGCTTTGCGAGCGTGGCTTATTTTTCCGCAACCTTCAAAAGATATACGGGCATCAGTCCTTCGCAGATTCAGTAATGAAAGAAAATGACAGAACCCTGTTGGATTCTGTCATTTTTAAATTTAAGTTATGCAAGCACATAGACCTCTGCTTCCCATGGCATCCATTCTTTTCGTCCGTCTATGGAAGGTTGTGTGTTTTTGTAGTTTGAAAGAATGCGCTGCCATTTTTGCGTTTTGATTTCATCCGGAAGCTCTACCGTCGTAGCTTCGCTGCGATAGTTTGCAATTACAAGCAGTGTTTCAGCTTCACATTTACGCAGATACACAATTGCGTGCGGATGCTCGCTAAGCAGGAATTGAAGCTCGCCTTCAATGATGGCAGGGTGTGTTTTGCGCAGGGCAATCACTTCTTTATAATACTTGAAGATAGAATTTTCGGCATTTAAATCCGCCTGCAGGTTGATTTCTTTATAGGTCGGATTGGTTTTAATCCATGGCTTGCCGCTTGTAAAGCCGGCGTTTTCTGTGTCATCCCATTGATACGGTGTGCGCGCGTTGTCGCGACTCCTTGGTGCAAGTGCCTTTATGGCTTCCTTCCGCGAGCTGCCCTTCTGTATCATCGAATGATAGTCGCCCTTTGTGTAGCAGCAGTTATAATCGTCTATACTGTCATAGGTAACATTGACCATACCGATTTCTTCGCCCTGATACACGAACGGTGTGCCGGGGGTTGTGTGCAAAAGCGTTGCCAGCAGCATAGCAGAAGCTTCTCTGTAGTTTTCTGCATCACCATAGCAGGATACCTGTCTTGCGCTGTCGTGATTGGACATATACTGCACCGTCCAGCCGCCCTTGGCAAAAACATTTGCCCATTTTGTTTGTACATTTCTGAAATGCGCCGGTGTCATGGAAAGCAGCGCGCGGTGTGCCAGCTGAAAATGATACACCATATTCAGTTCTTCGCGCTCAGGTAAAATATAGTCGAGCACATTTGTATCATCCACATTGGCGCCCTCGCCGACGGTCATACAGCCGCGCGGACCAAACACCTCGGTATGCAGCCCGTGAATAATCTCATGAATACCTTTTACATTTGTGCACATCGAAGTGTCTACGATAAAGCCGTTTCTGTCCAGCGGACCCGGCTGTTTTGTCGTATCCGGAAAGCCTTCTGTTTTTTTGAGTCTTGTAAACACATCGAGTCTGAAGCCGTCTACGCCCAGGTCAAGCCACCAGTGCAGCATAGCATAGATTTCTTTACGCAGTGCTTCACATTCCCAGTTTAAATCCGGCATTTTTACGGCATACTGGTGCAGATAGTATTCGCCCGTTTGTGCATCGTATTCCCATGCCGAGCCGTTTCCTTCGCGGAAGTAGCTGCCCCAGTTGTTCGGCGCCTTGCCGTTTTTTGGAGGTTGCCAGATGTAATAATCACGGTAGGGATTATCCTTGGATTTTCTGGATTCTTTGAACCATTCGTGCTCGTCGGAGCTGTGGTTGAGCACCATATCCATAATCACGCGGATGTCCATACTGTGTGCCATATCCAAAAGAGTCTTAAAATCGTCGATGGTGCCGTAGGCAGGGTCAATGTTTCGGTAATCTGCCACATCGTAGCCGTTATCCACCTGCGGCGAGGTGTAAATCGGCGCAAACCAGATGCAATTGATGCCCAAATCCTTTAAAACGGGCAGCTTGGACATAATACCTTTTAAATCACCGATACCGTCACCATCGGAATCGCAAAAGCTTTTGCAGTAAATTTCGTATACAACGGCTTCCTTCCACCATTGCTTTGACATATATTCAACCCCCTTTTTTATTCTATTTAGATTATATTGCAGTTTAAAACGGTTGTAAATTCATTATATTGCTATATTTTTTCAATATCTTGCGATGAAGGGAAATAAAAAGCAGATGCCGAAAAATCTGGCATCTGCTTTTAAGTTTAATCCAATTGTGAAGTATACAATTCGTAGTACAGACCTCTTGCTGCCAGAAGCTGGTCATGGCTGCCGGCTTCGGCGATGTTTCTGTCTGCAATGTACAAAATGCGGTCACAATTTTTAATCGTCGAGAGTCTGTGCGCGATGATAAATGAGGTTCTGTTCTTGAGCAGCTGCGCCAAACCCTGCTGAACGAGCAGCTCCGTTTTTGTGTCCATTGCAGAGGTTGCTTCGTCCAAAATGAGAATTTTCGGGTCGGAAAGCAGTGTTCGTGCAAAGCTGATGAGCTGTCTTTGTCCTGCGGAGAGCGATGCGCCGCGCTCGCTGACAACGGTGTCGTAGCCCTTTGGCAGAGTCATAATAAAGTCGTGTGCACAAACGGTCTTTGCCGCCCGGATAATTTCTTCATCGGTTGCATCTAACTTACCATAGCGGATGTTGTCTGCGATTGTACCGGTAAAGATAAAGGTATCTTGCAGCATTACGCCCATCTGCGTTCGAAGTGAGTTTAAGGTTACGCCGTGAATATCGTGTCCGTCAATTGTAATTTCGCCGGACTTGATATCGTAAAAACGGGACAGCAGGTTTACAACCGTTGTTTTGCCCGCGCCGGTCGGACCGACTAAAGCGATGGACTCGCCTGCCTTGACCTTAAAGGACAGATGCTCTAAAATCGGGCGGTTCTCTTCATATTCAAAATGTACATCCTTAAACTGCACATGCCCTTCAATCGGTGGAAGCTCGGTTGCGCCCGGGGTATCGTGGATTGCACTCGGCGTATCCATCACCTCAAAAATACGCTCGAGGTATGCTGCGGCATCCTGAAATACATTGTATAAATTGCCGAGGTTTGTAATCGGCTGCCAGAAACGGCTGGTGTAGGTCGCCATTGCAATCACAATACCGACGGAATAATTGCCGCTTGTGATGCCGATGTAGTAAATGGCGGCTACACTGAATGCATTTAAGAGTGCCGAAACCGGGCCGCGCAGATGCTGAATGTATTTTGCTCGCATAAATGCTTTGGAGTAGTCCTCCGCCATACGCGCAGAGGTTTCATGGTTGGCTTCTTCACGCGCAAAGGACTGCGTGATGCGCATACCGTTGATGCTTTCCTGATAGTACGCGTTTATGTTCGAGTTTTTGTTAGAGAATATGCGCTGTCTTTTGCGGTAGACCGCGCCGGTTGTCCACATAAAGGCAGCGTAGGGGACTACGCAAACCAGGCTGACGAGGGAAAGCTTTACATCCGTTGTAAACATAAAAAACGGAATAATCAAAAGCGAAAGCACATGGGAAACCATATTGACTGCGTGCGACGCAAAAAAGTCTGCAACGGAGTTTATGTAGTTTACAACGCGTACCATAATTTTGCCGTGCGGGCGCGAGTCGAAATAGTCAAACGGCAGCGTTTGCAGGTGCTTAAACAAATCTGCGCGAATTTCGCTGACGATGCTTTGTCCCGTCCTTGCGCAGGTCATCTGCTTATTGTGCAAGCACAGAGCAATGAGCAGCACCAAGCCTGCCCCGATTAAGCCGGTCCACAGAATGGCAGATACATTTTTTGCCGGTACATGCTTATCGATGATTTGCATCAAAAGCTGCGGAATGAGCATTTCGGCAATCGTAATCAATACGGAGAACACGAGTGCCAGCAAAAGCGATTTTGTATATTTCTTTGCATAGACAACGCTGCGCTTTAAATGCGCCCAAGAAAACTCTGTTTCCAGAGCCTCGTCCTGGTCAAAGGTGTTGCGATTGGCTTTGGTTTGCGGTTTTACATTTTTCTTGCTCATTGCACGCCCGCCCCCTTTGCCTTTTCGTTTTCAATGCCCTGCTGGATGCAGAACACATCGTAGTAATAGCCCTTGTTTTTGAGCAGTTCCTCGTGCGTGCCGCATTCGGTAATGCGCCCGTTCTCGAGGATGATGATTTTGTCTGCATCCTTTACAGACGAGATGCGCTGTGCGACAATGAAGGTCGTTTGCTTTTTGTCGCGTGCGGCAAGCTGTGTTTGGATATAATGCTCCGTTTCCATGTCCAGTGCCGAGGTTGTATCATCGAGCACTAAAATCGGTGCTTCGTAGGCGAGTGCACGCGCGAGCGAAATTCTCTGCTTCTGACCGCCGGACAGACCGACACCGCGCTCACCGACAATGGTTTCATACCCATCGGAGGTGCGGCGGATAAAGCCGTCGGCACTTGCCATTTTGGCATATTGTGCAATCTCATCGGGTGCTAAAGCTTGGTCGCCGTAGGCAATATTGGATGCAATAGAGTCCGAAAACAGAAATACATCCTGCATTGCGTAGCTGACATGGTGGCGCAGACTGGTTAAATCGTAATTTTTCACATCTGTGCCGTCGATAAACACCTGCCCCTTTTGCGCATCCATAAATCTTGCAAGCAGCATCACCAGTGTGGATTTGCCCGCGCCGGTCGGTCCCATAATACCGACGGTCTGTCCCGGCAGCACCTCAAAGGAAATGTCGTCTAAAACGGTGTGCTTACCGTATTTAAAGGAAACATGGTCAAACACGACCTTGCCGCTGTTTTCATCGGGCTCTTTTTTTAGCGCGTTTGGCTTATTCTGTATATCATTTCTTGCGTAATACAGCTGCGAAACCTTTTGCGTAGAGGAGAAGAATCTCTGCGTTTCGTTGATGACCGAGCCGACGAGGTTTGTCGAGTCGGAAATCAGCCAGCTTAAGTTATAAAACAAAAGCAAGTCGCCGACACTCATTTTTTCGTAAATGACAAATATGCCGCCGAAGACCAGAATGCAAATGTTGATGGTTCTTGCAATCGCGCCCAAAATCGGGCCGTGATTTGCGCCGACCTCAGCTGCTTTTATAGCGCTGTCGCGGTATGCTTCATTGCAAACCTTAAACTTTTCTTCCTCAAAATTTTCGCGCGCAAATGCCTTGACTACGCGGTTTGCGGCAATGTTTTCCTGCGCACAGGCATTGAGTGCGCTGCCTTTTTCACGCAAATCATGGTGCCGCTCGGCAGACTGCTTACGCATATGCATCACCACAACAGCAATAATCGGTACTGCCAAAAGGATGATACAGGTCAGCGGGACATTTGTTGAAAAGTACACAGCCATACCGGCGGTGAACAGCAAAATGCAGTACAGAAGCTGCGGCAGTGTCCAGGCGGAAAAGTGGCGCAGCATTTCCAAATCGCCGGTTAAGCGCATCATAATATCGCCCGTGCGCGTAGAGCTGTAGAAGGCAGTGGGCAGCTTTTGCAGCTTGTCGTAGAGCGCGATGCGAAACGACTTAAGCACATGTGCACTTGCCATGTCCTGCAAAACATAGTGCGAAAATGAAGAAACCGCCCGGATACCGTGCATGCAAATGTACATCAGAAGTAATTTTGCGGTGACGGAAGCATCGCCGCCCAGGAAAGCCCGGTCAATTAAATCCGATACGACAATTGGCACGATAATCAGAAGCGGTAAGTAAACAAACAACTGTAAAAATGCGCCGAGGAAAAATTGCCATCGACAACCCTTCATATATCGAAATACCCATTTAAGCTGTGCCATATAAGACACCCCCGAAACAGCAGTTTTTGTGTGTTGTCTGCCGTTTTCACCGCCATTATAAACGCATTCCATAGGAAAGTCAACCCTATTTTTCGAATTTGTCATAAAATATTGAAACA
>JAFQPV010000213.1 GCA_017411585.1 Clostridia bacterium
AAAACTTCTCCGGCGCAGGTTGAAATTTTGTCAAGCGAAAAGGGAGAAACTGTAGTAAAAATTACGATACATGAGGGCAAAAACAGACAGGTCAGAAAAATGTTTGAGTCGCTCGGTTATAGTGTAAAAGCTTTAAAGCGTGTGGCAATCGGTCCGGTGGAGCTTGGCAGCTTGCAGGTCGGTAGATGGAGGCATTTGACCAGTGTGGAGGTCGGCTACTTAAGCGGAGGAGGTAAGAAAAATGATTGAGGTAAAAACTGTTATTGAAAAAGATGAAGCGACTGCATTTTTGCGCGCGCGCGGCATTGAGACGGATTTGCAGCCGTTGTTTGTAATGTGTGCAACCGAGAAGGGGAAGCTGCTCGGCGTTGGTGCAGTGTCTATGGACAGCAAGGGTGCTGTGATAGAAGAGGTTGTCTGCGATGAAGATATCGACTGGCTCATTGGTAAGGCGCTTTTAAATTCGTTAGAGCTTGGCGGCATTATGAATGTGGAAATTCAAAAGGCATCGTTATTTAAGCTTGCAAAGATGCTGCGCTTTAAGGAAAATGGGGCAGTATACACCGTGAATTTAGAGGGCTATTTTGAAGCCGGCTGCGGCGGATGAGGGCATAATTAATTTAACTTTGACTAAGATTTAACAAAAATTTACGAAATCTTCAAAAATAGCTTGAAATTTCTAAAATTTTTCGTTATAATGTAGGCTAGGTAAATTTGGTGTTTATATATACCAATTTCGACAATTGTATAGTGAGGTGAGATCATGGAAAACTTTAACACAGGCTTGCTTTATGCAGGTATGGGTATTTTAGTTGTTTTCGCAGTTTTGATCATCTTAATGTTTGTCATCATGGCAATGAAGCTTTTTGCAAAAGATGAAACTGCACCGAAAGCAGCTCCGACACCTGTACAAGCTCCGGCTTCGACAGCGGCTGCAATTGACACAAATGAAACAATTGCGGTTATCTCTGCAACCGTGGCGGCAATGAGCGGTGATGATCCGAACAAGAGACTCAGAGTTAAGTCGATTAAAGATCAGAGCGGCAATGTAATTTGGAGTAAATAAAAAGAAAATCTGTTTATCAAACGGGGAGGAAATTGAAATGAAGAATTTTGTAGTAAAAGTTAATGGCAATGTTTATAACGTAGAGGTTGAAGAAGCTACAGGCGTTACAAATGCACCGATCGCTGCATCTGCTCCGGCACAAGCACCTGCTGCAGCTCCGGCTCCGGCGGCTGCACCGGCTGGCGCAACAACCGTATCTGCTCCGATGCCGGGTAATATCTTAGATGTTAAGGTATCCGTTGGTCAGAGCGTAAACGCAGGTGATGTACTCTGCATCCTCGAAGCTATGAAGATGGAAAACGAAATCCTTGCACCGAGCGCGGGTAAGGTTGTTGCAGTAAATGCAAGCAAAGGCTCCACAGTAAACACAGGCGATGCACTTGTTAGCATTGGTTAAGAATCTGTTTTAGAATCGTTAGAGAAGTGGAGTGAAATAAATGACAGTTAGTGAATTTTTAACAAACTTCGTCAACGCAACCGGCTTTAGCATGATGTTTGCAGATGGTTGGGTACATGGCGTTAAGGTTATTGCAATGCTTGTAATCGCATGCGTACTCGTTTATCTTGCAATTGCAAAAAAGTTTGAGCCGATGCTCCTTTTGCCGATTGCATTTGGTATGCTTTTGGCAAATTTGCCGCAGACGGCAGATATTATGCATCCGGAATGGTACACAGATGCATCCGGTCATATTGATTTTGGTAAAGTATTGCACGAAGGCGGTCTTTTAGACCTTTTATACTTAGGTGTTAAGCTTGGCATTTATCCGCCGCTTATTTTCCTGGGTGTTGGTGCAATGACAGACTTCGGTCCGCTGATTGCAAACCCGAAGAGCATTGTACTCGGTGCTGCTGCACAGTTTGGCGTGTTCTTTACATTCCTTGCAGCGTTGTTGTTAAATGCTTTTATTCCGAGTCTGAACTTCGGCTTTAATGAAGCGGCATCTATCGGTATCATCGGTGGTGCAGACGGCCCGACGGCTATTTTTGTAACCAAGACACTTGCCCCGCATTTGCTTTCTGCAATTGCAATTGCTGCATATTCGTATATGGCGTTAATTGAGGTAATTCAAAAGCCGATTATGAAGCTGATGACAACCGAAAAAGAGCGCAGCATTGTTATGGAGCAGCTTCGCCCGGTATCCAAGAAGGAAAAAATTATTTTCCCGATTGCCGTAACGGTGGTTGTTGGTTTGATTATTCCGGATGCAATTCCGCTTGTAGGTATGCTCATGCTCGGTAACCTTGCAAAGGAATGTGGCGTTGTAGACAGAATCAGTAAAACTGCGCAGAACGAGCTGATGAACATCATCACGATTTTCCTTGGTATAACCGTTGGTGCAACTGCAACTGCAGATAATTTCCTTTCTGCACAGACAATTTTTATTGTAGTGCTTGGTGTTGTTGCATTTGCTTTTTCGACTGCAGGCGGTCTTTTGCTGGGCAAAATTATGTGCTTCTTTACGAAGGGCAAAATCAACCCGCTTATCGGTTCTGCAGGTGTATCCGCCGTTCCGATGGCAGCACGCGTTTCCCAAAAGGTCGGTCAGGAAGCAAATCCGAAGAACTTCCTTTTGATGCAC
>JAFQPV010000214.1 GCA_017411585.1 Clostridia bacterium
ACTTTTCCACACCAGGGTTCTGCAAACCTACGGCATTGAGCATGCCGCCTTCTGTTTCCGCAATACGCGGTGTCGCGTTACCGAAGCGCGGGTTTAAGGTTGTCCCCTTAAACGAAAAGGTACCCAAGCAATTAATGTCATATATCTCGGCAAATTCACGACCGAAACCAAACGTGCCGCTTGCCGGAATAATCGGATTGTCGAGCGTGATACCGCTCAGCATTACTTTTGTATCTACCATATAATTTCCTCCCGCACTAACACCGGACCATCCTTACAAATGCGCTTGTTGCCGTACTTTGTTTCGCAAGTACAGCCCATACATGCACCGAATCCGCAGCCCATTCTTTCCTCGAAGCTGAGCTGTCCGCTTGTCGTTGCAACAGCATCAATTGCTTTGAGCATCGGTTCCGGACCGCAGGTGTAAAAATACGAATATGAAAGCGTTTTGAGCGCATCCGTTACAAAGCCCTTTACACCATAGCTGCCGTCTGCCGTTGTTACAATTGTCTCGACGCCGAGTGCCTTGAATTTATCCTCATAAAAAATTTCGTCTGTGCCGTTAAAGCCTAAAATCACCGTAACCTTTTTGCCTTCTGCCAAAAGCTTTTTACAAAGGTTATACATCGGCGGTACACCTGCGCCGCCACCGAGCAGCACCGGACTGTCACCGCTCTTTGCTGTATCAAAGCCGTTGCCAAGACCGACCAAAATATCTAGCTTCTCTCCCGGCTGCATTTTGCACATTTTTTCCGTTCCCTTGCCAACCACCTTGTAAATCAGCGTCAAAACGCCGTCTGTGTAATCGCATACCGAAATCGGTCTGCGCAGGAAAAAGCCATCAAGCTGAATATTGACAAACTGTCCCGGCGCGCTCAATGCGCTCGTGTCACCTAAAAGCACCATTTCATAGGTGTTTTTTGCAAGCAACACATTGCTTTTTATTTCAAATACTGTTTGCTTCATTTTCCCAACTCCTTGTCTACCCAAACGACCTTGTCACCCATTACCGTCATTAGGCACTTGCCGTATACCTCTTGTCCTGCAAACGGAGTGCTCTTGCCAAGCGAAACAAAATCTTTCGGGTCTACCGTATATTTTGCATCCAAATCCCATACGGAAAAGCCGTTTTCTTCAAACCCGAAGCGACGGCGCGGTGCATAAACCATCAAATCCAAAAGCTTTTCCAATGTAATTTTACCCGTTTTCACAAATGCAGTATACAGTACCGGAAACGCAGTTTCAATCCCGACAACACCCATTGCGCTACCGGCAAGGCCCTTTGCCTTTTCCTCAGCCGCGTGCGGCGCGTGGTCGGTCGCAATCATATCAATCGTGCCCTCCAAAATACCTTCGATAAGTGCGTCTCTGTCCTCGGCGCTTCGAAGCGGCGGATTCATTTTAAATCTGCCTTCCTCCTGCACATCCGCATCACAAAGCGTTAAATAGTGCGGACCGGTTTCGCAGGTCACATCTACACCTCTTGCCTTCGCTTCGCGAATCAGCGCTACGCTTTCCTTCGTGGAAATATGGCAAACGTGATAGCGAACACCGATTTCCTCCACAAGCTTTAAATCGCGGGCAATCGGCGCATACTCGCTTGCGGAGCAGATGCCCTTGTGTCCGTGTGCCTTCGCATATTCGCCATCGTGAATATAGCCGCCGTTTACAAGCGTCATATCCTCGCAGTGCGCCACAATCATCTTACCGAGCGCCTTTGCCTTTTCCATCGCCGCGCGCATTAAGCTTTCATCCGCTACACCACGCCCGTCATCACTAAAGCCGCAAACATACGGTGCCATTGCCTCTAAATCAGCAAGCAGCTCGCCTTTTTCGCCAACCGTAATTGCGCCGTAAGGCTTTACGGCAATGCAGGCATCCTTTTCAATAATATCTAGCTGTAATTTCAAATGCTCCATCGAGTCCGGTACCGGATTTAAGTTCGGCATACTGCACACCTGTGTGTAGCCACCGCGTGCGCACGCCCTCGTGCCGCTTGCAATTGTTTCTTTATAAG
>JAFQPV010000215.1 GCA_017411585.1 Clostridia bacterium
CAATATCCGCTACTGCCTTACCGCAGGCGGCTTTGCCGGCATCGGTCATATGAATTTTATCTTCGCAGATGTATTCGTCAATGTGTGGACGAACCAACGTATTCAAATCGTTGATAATCACGCCCTCAGCCTGCAGCAGCGGCACGATATGCGCGTTATAACGGTCAATATCCGCATTGCTTTGCATCAGCTTTTCCGGATGCACCGGCGTTGTCGTTGCAAAAATCACATTCGGTGTCAGCTTCTTTAATTCACGCAATACCTTGAACATATCGCGCGTATATTCTTCCAAATCCACGAAGCAGCCGTCCTCTTCATAGCGCACGCAGGTGTCCCACAGACCGTTATTCCAGTGAATGACATCCGGTTTTTCGCCCCAGGTCTCAAGCCAGCCCCTTAAATGGCACAGCGTATATTTTGCAAAGCGGCAGTTGTCCTCCGGACTCCACACCTCAAATTTACCCTCTAAATGCTTGGCAACCTCTTCTCTGTAGCCGAGACGGATAGAATCGCCCAAAAGCAGTAATTTTTTCACAAAAAACACCCTCTTTTCAAATTTTCTATATTATACACCGCACACACAGCCACGTCAAGCATTACGGATGAATAAACTTTGCAAATTTTTTAACAAAAACACTTGTAATTTTTCGATTTCGTGGTATAATTTATATTTGGTGGGTAAAATTGTAATGTACCCACATAAAGTAGAGTAAGGAGTGAACGAAATGCCATTAGTATCCACAAAGGAAATGTTTAAAAAGGCATACGAAGGCGGCTATGCAATCGGCGCCTTCAACGTAAACAACATGGAAATTATCCAGGGTATCACCGAGGCTGCAAAGGAAGTTAACGCACCGTTAATTCTCCAGGTTAGCGCAGGCGCAAGAAAGTATGCAAACCATACTTACCTCGTAAAGCTTGTTGAAGCTGCTATTGAGGAGACCGGTCTTCCGATCGCGCTGCACTTAGACCACGGCGATTCCTTTGAACTTTGTAAGTCCTGTATCGACGGCGGCTTTACCTCCGTTATGATTGACGGTTCCCACCTGCCGTACGAGGAAAACGTAGAACTGACCAAGAAGGTTGTTGAATATGCACACGCAAGAGGCGTTGTTGTAGAAGGCGAGCTCGGTAGACTCGCAGGTATCGAGGATGCAGTGAACGTATCCGCTGAAGATGCTTCCTACACAAGACCGGAAGAGGTTGTTGACTTTGTTACACGCACAGGCGTTGACTCTCTCGCAATCGCTATCGGCACAAGCCACGGTGCATACAAATTCAAGCCGGGCCAGAAGCCGCAGCTTCGCTTCGACATCCTCGAAGAGGTTACAAAGCAGCTCCCGGGCTTCCCGATTGTTCTGCACGGTGCATCCTCCGTTATTCCGGAGTATGTAGAAATGATTAACGCAAACGGCGGCGATATGCCGGATGCTATCGGTATTCCGGAAGATATGCTGCGTGAGGCTGCAAAGAGCGCTGTATGTAAGATTAACATCGACTCTGACCTCCGTCTCGCTATGACAGGCTCCATTCGTAAGTACTTCAACGAAAACCCGAGCCACTTCGACCCGAGACAGTACCTCAAGCCGGCTAGAGCAGCGATTAAGGACCTCGTTAAGAAAAAGATTGTTAACGTACTTGGTTGCGACAACAAAGCGTAAGAGAATATTTAAAAAGGATGTGAGAAATCACATCCTTTTTTGTTTCTTCGCTGATTTTAATATAACATCGTAGGGGGTGTTCACGAATCGCCCGCACAATTACATCCCTGCTAAAATTCCTCCAATACCCCGTAATCCGCATATTCAAAAATGCGGGCATCCTTATCGGGGTTGATGGCGATAACCGTTTCAGCACCTTCAATTGCACAGGTGTGATGAATTGCGCCGGAAATGCCGACGGCAATGTAAATTTTCGGGCTGACGGTTTTGCCGGTAAGTCCGATTTGGCGCTCATACGGCGCACCATTCATATCCACCAGTCCGCGCGATGCACCGAGGCTCGCGCCGAATTCTTCTGCCAAGGCTTCCAGCTTTTCTGCTTTATCCGCCACACCCTTGCCGCCCGATACGATGATATCGCTCGAGGCTGACGCGGTGCGCACTGTTGCCATCTGCGGCTTTGTTACACACTTTATCTTTGCAGTGATGTTGCCGCCCTGCGCCGGACGGTACATAAAAAGCGTTTCGCCGTCCGTTTCGAGGCGTGTGCAGTCCGCGCAAAGCCCAGTTTCTAAAATTGCCGCCGCAATCGGCGCATCCCTTCTGCCCTGCAAATCCGCATTCCACAAAATGACCTCCGGCTGTTTTTCCTTTGCCATTTTTGCAATTTTTACCGGGTCGGTTTCGTCAATCAAAACCACTTCTTCGGCAATTTCTGCCGCCTTTTCATACACGGCACTGCCGGCCGTCCAAACGCTACTGAGCTTCACGCCGCTTTCGGCTTTCGCTTCTGCACGGCGCTCCTGCTTTTTTAATTTTTCCACCAACGGTGCAAGCTCTGCCATAGAAATAAACTTGCATTTTCTTTTGCCGCGCTCGTTTTCAAAGCTTTCCAAAACGCGCGTCGGCGAGCCTGCAAGTCCGCATTGTTCCTTATCCAGGCCAAGCACGCTGTTGTCCCAAATTCCAACTGTACCGGCTTTTGAAAAAATGCTCGGAAAGCGCAGAATGTAGCCGCGCTCTATGGTCACAACTGCCGGAAGCGGCGCGCTTTCTTCGCCCATGCGCGTGCTTGCAAGTACCTTTGTATCTGCAATTTCTATCTTTAGCGCATTGGTTATCAAGCCGCAGCCAAGCTTTTGCGCAAGCATCGGTCCGACCTGTGCGGTATCCCCATCCACACTTTGGCGACCGCATAAAACCAAATCATAGTCAAGCCTGCCGATTGCCGCCGATAAAATTCTTGCCGTTACGAGCGTGTCCGAGCCGGCATAGGCTGCATCGGAGATTAAAACCACCTTTGCGCCAAGCCTTGTGAGCGGCAAAAGCGCTTCTTCGCAGCTTTTCGGCCCCATCGACAAAACAGTAACATCCTTCGACAGCTGCAGCGCACATTCAAGTGCAGACGCATCGAACGGATTGATTTCTCCCTTTATAATTTTTACACAGACTAATATTTTCATAAAAGCACCTGAAATATTATTTTCTCTCCGCAAATTATCAAGCAAGCGCAACACCCAATGGCTTCTCCTTGAGGAGAAGCTGTCGCCGAAGGTGACTGATGAGGTGATGCCGCAGTGCAACCGTTCTTTTGCAACACCTCATCCACCGCAAGCGGTCCCCCTTCCCCTCAAGGGGAAGGCATGAAAATCCATCCGCTACCTTTAGCAGAGGAAGGCAAGACCAAGGGTAGTATTACATAAAGGGCAAATATGTGTCACCCTTTAAATTTTAGTATTCGCCGTTATACAGCGGCTCCAATGCCTTTTGCACCGCCTTGTACTTTTTAAATACGGCGGCGTACTTTTCCGTATTTTCCGCATTCGGATGCGTTTCGGAAATAATCTGATTGCACTTTTTCACCGCCTGCGCCGGGCTTTCGAAAATGCCGATGGCAACGCCTGCCAGCATCGCAGAACCAAAAGACGAATCCGTGTGCTTCATTTCCACCAATTTTAAGCTCAGCGCATCGGAAACCATCTGCCGCCAAAGCGGGCTTTTTCCGCCGCCACCAATGATAACCGCGCTGTCCTCGTGCGGAATTTGCTTGGATGCCAGCGCTTTCATACAGTCGAGCATCGACATCGCTACGCCCTCCAATACCGCACGCGCAAAATGCGCCTTGGTATGCGATGCGCGCACAAATGTAAAATCAGCGCACAAATTCGGATTTGCATACGGTGTCAGCTCGCCGTTTAAATATGGGTGGAATACAAGTCCCTCCGCACCAATCGGCACGCTTGCCGCCAGCTTGTCTAATTCGGCATAATCCTCGCCGAAGGTGTCACGAAACCAGCGATACGATGCCGCACACGACTTTGTAGCCGTGCCGGGATAGAACAAGCCGTCGATGACATGCGAGTAGTTAATCAGATGCGTGTCCGGGTACGGCTTGTCGGTCACAACGCAGATTCTGCCTGCCGTCGCAAGCTTCAAGGTCATCTGCCCCTTCGCGACTGCGCCCGAGGCAAACACCTCCATTACCGTATCCGTTGTGCCGCACAGCACCGGTGTGCCGGCGCAAAGTCCGGTAAGCTTTGCCGCCGCAGGCGTAATTTTTCCGACAATATCCGTCGGCTTTACGATTTTCGGCAGCATATTTACATCCAGCTCTAAAACATCGCAAAGCGTTTTCGACCACTGCATCGTATTTATATCAAACATCATACTGCCTTCGGCTTCGATAAAGTCGGTGACATAATCGCCGGTCAGCTGATGGCGCACAAAGTCCTTTGCAAACAGGATTTTTCGTGTTTTCGCCCAGTTTTCCGGCTCGTTTTCCTTAATCCACAAAAGCTCCGGCAGCGACCAAATGGTGTCTGCCTTATGCAGCACCTCGCGCTCAATCACCTCGCCGAAGTTTTCCTTTAAATACTGCACCTGCGCCTTCGAGCGCGTGTCCGTCCAGTAAATTGCCGGGCGGATGACGTTAAAATCCTCGTCTAAAATTACGGCGGTGTGCGTTGCCGCATCTAAAGAAACTGCCGCAATTTCATCAGGTGCAATGCCGCTTTTTTCAAGCACGCCTGCGATATTTGCGCAGGTCGCTTTCACCCAGTCTTGCGGATCCTGCTCTGCATAACCGGGCTGTGGATACGCAGTCGGGTATTCGGTTGTATGTGTGGCGGTGATGCGTCCGTCCTCGCAAAGCAGTGTTGCTTTGGATGCGCCGCCGCCAAAATCAATACCAAGTAAGTATCTCATAGTTTTTATCCTTTCAAATGTGGATACAACCCCTCCGCTTTGGCAAAGCCAAAGCACCTCCCCTATACACAGGGGAGGCTCTTTTAATTTTTCTCAAGCTGTTTACTGTTCAATCCAGGCGTGCTCCGGGTCGCTGCTGCGATTAAAGCCCTGGTAATCGCCCGCCATCAGCCACAAAAAGTAGCTCTTATAGCCCGGCGTTGTCACCGTGGTGTGATAGCCGTACGGCATCTCCACAAGCTCATCGTTTTTCACTCTGTAGGCTTCATCGATTTCGCCGTCCTTTGTGTAGAGGCACTGCACAGCAAAGCCCTGCTCCGGCTCAAACAGGAAGTAGTAGATTTCCTCTGCGATACATTCGTTCGGCATATCGTCTACATCGTGCTTGTGCGGCGGGAAGCCTGCCCAGTTGCCCTCTGTGCAGTAGGATTCGCCAATCGTCAGCACCTTTGCGTTCGTTGTACCGTCGATAATAAAGCTGGTTTCTCTTTCAAATGGCACCTTGCCAAGCAGCTTTAACGGCACCCTGTCCGACGGAAGATACTGCGGCTCGGTCTTTTCGGCAACCGGTGTTGCGCAAACCGCGATTTTCAGTTCATCCTCTGCCTTGATTTTCAATTTCTGCTCTATCGGCATATAAAAGCTCTCTGCCTTGCGGCTTTCAAACACAGACTGTCTTTTGCCGATGTTTTCCCAAGCCGTGTCATCAAAGTATACGCTGCAATGCCCGTACAGAATAATAAATGCAGTTTCCTTATCCTCTGTATAAAAATCAAGCGTTTCACCGCCCGAAAGCTCGATAATGCCGAATTCCAGCTTTTTAAGCGTACATTTATCTATCTCGCAAATCTTGGTATAGCCTTTGCTTTTCTGATACCCTTTTTTAAAATTCATCCTTGCCACGCTCCTTTAAAAATTCAATCGTTTCCTCATAGGTCGGTACACCCTCGCGCGCGCCGAATTTGGTGCATTTGAGCGCAGAAACCGCGCCGGAGAAGGTGCAGGCTTTAAGGTAATTATACCCCTTTGTTACGCAAAATGCAAATGCGCCGTGAAAAACATCGCCCGAGCCGTTTGTGTCGACTGCATCAACCACAAATGCAGAATATGCCTGCACCTGCGTGCCGTCATAGACCATGCCGCCATTTTTACCCTGTGTAATCACAACGATTTCGGGGTTATACTTTTCAAAAAGAAGCTTTGCCGCTTCCTCGGCAGTTTTTGCACCGGTGTGCCCGAGCGCAAACTCCTCCGACGGAATGAGCAAATCCGCATACGGCAGCAGGTTTTCCACACCCTCGTAAAGACCGCCTGCATCATAAAGCACCTGCGTGCCGCTCTGTTTGGCAAGCTTTGCACCCTCGATGGCAGCCGCCATATCGTTGCCGTCCACCATCAGAACCTCGGCATCGGCAATTGCGCGTGCCATGGTTTCGTCAATACTTGTCGGCGGCACATTGCCGCGGTAAAACACACAAGTTCTCGACGCATTTTCCTTTGCAAGCCAAATGCACGAGCAAAATGTATCATAGCCGGGCAGAATTTTGATGTAGCGCGTGTCCACGCCGTACTTTTCAAAATCTTCTTTTAAAAATTTTGCGCCGTTATCGTCTGACAAATTGCCGATAAATGCACACGCTGCGCCGAGCTTTGCCGCCGCAACAAGCCCCGTAGCACACGGGCCGCCGCCGCTCGACTTTACCGCGCCTGCGCGCATTTTTGTATCCTCGGTCGGAAATGTATCTACCGTATACAAGGTGTCAAACACATTGGCACCGATTCCAACTATTTTTGCCATAATTACGCCTTTCCGTCTGCTTCGACCAGCTTAATTTTTTCCATTGCGAGCTTCTTAACCGATGCAATCGGACGCTTCATAAATACGTCCACACCGATGCTTCTGTTCGGGTCGTCCATCGTTTCCTTTGTGCCGTCTGCAAATGCACAGCACACATCTGTACCGATGTTCATTTTGCGGATGCCGGCGCGGATGGCAGCCTTTACCTGCTCATCCGGAATGCCGGAGCCGCCGTGCAGCACAAGCGGCATACCGCCGGTTGCTTCACGGATGGCCTTTACGCGCTCAATGTCTAAGTTCGGTGTCTTTTTATAGTGACCGTGTGCGTTGCCGATTAACACGGCAAGGCAGCACACGCCTGTTTCTTCTACAAAACGCTTTGCTTCCTGCGGGTCGGTAAAATCGCCCATCGTATCGTCGTTTACACTACCGACATGACCGAGCTCACCTTCCACGGATACACCCACCGTCTCGCAGATTTCAACAATGTGCTTTGTGTTTTTGATGTTTTCCTCGAGCGGATGCACCGAGCCGTCGTACATAATGCCCGTTGCGCCCCAGCGCAGCATCTTCTGCGCGGTCAGCTCATCCGGACCGTGGTCCAAATGAAAAGCTACCGGTACGGTCGCCTTCTTTGCACCTGCCAAGGCTGCCGGTGCGATAAAATAGCCCACCTGCTCGTTGACAAGGCGCGGATAGAGCTGAAGAATCACCGGCGCACGAAGCTCTTCTGCCGCCTCGAGCACACCCATTACGGTTTCAAGGTTGTACACATTAAACGCCGGAACGGCAAAGTTGCCCTCTTCCGCCATTGCGATAATCTCTTTTAAGCTTACAAGCATCTTAATACAGCCTCCTCAAGCTTTAACAGTTCTACGCCCTCCGGCTTGGTTTTGCTAAGCAGCATATACTCTGCAGGACTTGCCGTTACAACTGCCTTTGCACCCATATTGGTTGCGTTAATCCAGCGGTTTTTCGCCACCTGCTCCATAACTGCCGGCATA
>JAFQPV010000216.1 GCA_017411585.1 Clostridia bacterium
GGATGCACCACAAAGGCAGAAACAAGCACCATTTTGAGTATTGGACGGATGTAAATCCGGAAACAAAGCAGTATGCACCGGTGAAAATGCCGCTGCGTTATGTGAAGGAAATGTTTTGCGACCGCGTGGCGGCAAGCAAAATTTATCAGGGGAAAAGCTATACAGATGCGTATCCGCTCGAGTATTTCAGGCGCGAAAAGATTGTAAGCAGTATGCATGAGGATACCTATAATCTGATTGAAAGTCTGCTTGTGATGCTCAGCGAGCACGGCGAAAAAGCAACATTTCGGTATATTAAAAATTTGAAAAGCTATTAAAAAAACAGTTTGAAGCACTGCTTCAAACTGTTTTTTTATATGCATTCGGAGAAAGACCGGTTATTTTTTTGAAATTGCGGTAGAAGGTTGAAAAATCGCTGTAGCCGCACAAGCCGTAGATTGCCGTGATTTTATAGCCCTCTTTTATATATTCCGTCGCCTTTTTGATGCGGCATAAATTCAGATGTTGATGAAAGGTGTGCCCGGTGAGCTTGTAAAAAAGCGCACAAAAGCTGTTTTTGGACATTGCCGAGCGCTTTGACATTTCATCGAGTGTGATTTGGTCGGCAAAATTGCTTTCGATGTATTCGATGCAGTGCAAAACGAATTGCTTGCCGTTATCGAAATATTCCGCTGGTGTGTTTTGCTTGAAATAATTGCGCGCCAAAACCGCAACCAGCAAAACCGCGTATGCGTATATGAGCTCGCCAAAGCCGAAGTCCTTGCGATTAAATTCATCAAGCATTCTTTCCAAAACGGACTCGATGTAGCGTATATCCTTTGCATCAATCGAAACCTTCGGCAAAATGCTTTGGCTTGTGCGCAGGTTTTTAAGAAAGAGCGTGACAAGCTTGGTATTTGTGTTTGTTTCATTAAAAAAATCGGGCATAAAGGAAAAGGAATAGAACACCGTGTCTGCCGCAGGCGATATATAATGCATTATTTTGGGCGGAATGATAAACATATCTCCCTGCCTTAGTTCAGAGGATGTGTTCTCAATATGATGCGTGAGGCTGCCTTTTGCAATATAATAAATCTGGAAATATTCGTGCGTGTGCGGCTTTTTGGCTTCGGTCGGCTTTTCAAGCTTTTGAATATGAAAGTTTTCCATTGAATTTCTGTAATACGAAAGTACAAAATTTTTAACATCCATTCTATGTCACCTCAGTATTATTGTAGCAAATATAGAAGCTAAATGCAATATATACGATACAAAATGCAATATAATTGCGCGTGAATATGATAAAATGAGAAAAAAGGGGTGGTATTATGAAAATTGTTGCATTAAACGGTCTTTTGGGCTATGGCTACAGTGAAGAGGCGCTGAACATTGCCTTTTCGGAAAAGGTGGATTATTTGGGCGTGGATGCCGGCTCGACCGATCCGGGGCCGCATTATCTCGGCAGCGGAAAATCCTTTACAGACCGCGGCGCAGTAAAGCGGGATCTGGCACTGGCGCTGCCGAAAGCGTTGGAGCATAAAGCGCCGTTTATTATCGGAACGGCAGGCGGCGCAGGCAGCAGTGCACACGTGGCGTGGCTGAAGGAAATTTTACTCGAAACTGCGGCTGAGCAAGGTTTATCGTTTAAGCTCGGCATCGTTTTAAGCGATGTTTCCAAGGCGTATGTTTTAGAAAAATTTGAAAGCGGAAAGCTTTTGAATATGAGCGATGAAATGCCGGCAGACAAGGCGGTGATTGAGGAAAGCACAAGAATCGTCAGCCAAATCGGCATCGCACCGATTATAGAGCTTTTGAAACAGAAGGTAGATGTCATTATTTGCGGACGCGCCTGCGATACGGCAATCTATGCGGCGCCGTGCGTTTTTGAAGGCTACAACGAAGGGCTTGCGTTTCATATGGCAAAGATTATGGAATGCGGCGCAATGTGCTCCGAGCCGGTTGCGGCGGCAGATGTGATGCAGGGCTATATGCATAAAGAATATTTCGAGCTTCGCCCGGCAAACCCAATCCGAAAATGTACGGTGGACAGAGTCGCGGCGCACACGCTGTATGAGCAGTCGAACCCGTATCTGATTTACGAGCCGGACGGCGTTTGCGACCTGACGAATTCCAAATTTGAGCAGGTGGATGAACGCACCGTAAGAGTCAGCGGCTCTGTATTTAAGGATGCAACGGAAAAGACATTAAAGCTCGAGGGCGTCAGATGCGCAGGCTACAGAACCATTTGTCCTGCAACGGTTTATGACCCGGACACCATCGCGCTTATAGATGAAATTATAAATACAGTTACC
>JAFQPV010000217.1 GCA_017411585.1 Clostridia bacterium
TAAAATCAATAAGGGCAATGTAAAAATGGTGGCGCACCGTGGCTTGAGCGGAATTGAGACGGAAAACACCGCCGCAGCATTCATTGCAGCGGGCAACCGCAGCTATTTCGGCGCAGAAACTGACATTCGCTTTACGCGTGACGGCGTGATTGTTCTGATGCACGACGGCAATACAGAGCGCGTATCCGGCGAGAAAAAGCTTCCGGAGAAGACAAGCTTTAAGCGTTTGAGCAAGCTGGTGTTCAAAGATAAAATCGACGGCGAAAAGCGCGGCGACTTGTGCATTGCAACCTTAGAGGATTATTTGCGCATTTGCAAAAAGTACAATAAGCATTGCGTCATTGAAATCAAGACAGAGCTTTCGCCGGTGCAGGCAAGCAAGGTTGCCGAGACGGTAGAAAAGGTCTACGACTTAGAGCATGTGACCTTTATCTCTTTTGTGAAAAACAGTTTGATTACCATGCGTGCACTTTTGCCGAAGCAACCGATGCAGTTTTTGCTTGGCGAGTTTAAGTCGGAAGAGCATATGGCGATTCTGGACGAGTATAATTTCGGTTTGGATGTCAACCATAAGTGCGTTACCAAGGAAATGATTGATGAGGTGCACGCACGCGGGCATGAATTCAATGTGTGGACGGTAGACGACCCGGCGCGTGCCGAGGAACTTGCTAATTTGGGCGTGGATTATATCACAAGTAATATTTTGGAGTAGGAGTTGTAAGGCATGAGTAGTGTAATCGCAGCAGTGCGCACACAGGAGGAATTTGAAAAGGCGCTCGCGTCCGGCGTGGGGCAGATTTTTGATTTGAGTCCCGACCTTTTAACGCTGCAGGGGCGCATCAAAGCGGCGCACGCAGCAGGCAAAAAGCTGTTTGTGCATTTTGATCTGGCGACCGGCATCGGCAAGGACAAAAGCGGCATCGCCTTTGCAGCGGCGCTCGGCGTTGACGGTGTGATTTCCACGAGAGTCAATATTATCCGTATGGCGCGCGAGGCGGGGCTGTATACGGTGCAGCGCTTCTTCATTGTCGATTCGCACTCGATTGAAACCACGATTGAAGCCGTGAAGGTCTCCAAGGCAGACACCATTGAGGTGATGCCGGGCATCGCATCGAAAATCATTCGCGTGCTCAAAGAAAAGATTGAGGTGCCGATTATTGCCGGCGGCTTGATTGAAACGGCAGCGGAGGCAGCAGAAGCGTATCAAAACGGCGCAAGCGCGATTTCCACGGGAAAAGCAGACTTATGGGACTAATGCTTGACAGACGGATATTTTTGTACTATAATAAATAGGAAATTGAATATCCGCAAAGACGTTGACGAAGACAGTAGAGCCGCGCAAAAGGCAAAAGCGAGCCGGGGAGGGTGCAAGCCCGGTGCAAAGTAGCGCGGTTTGAACATCACTTCCGAGTTGCATGGCTGAACACTTTTGTCATTAAGCTGTGCCGGCATCCCGCCGTTATAGGGAAGCGTATGCCGGTACGCATTTTAATGGGTGGTATAAAAACGGAGCTTTCCGTCCTGTTAAAGGGCGGAAAGCTTTTTCATTATGTCAGTCCGTCTTGGATTAAAGGAGGAAAAACGGTATGTACGAAAAGGTTTCGACGAATCTTAAGTTTACCGAAAGAGAAAAGAAAATTGAAGCGTTCTGGAAGGAAAATGATATTTTCCAAAAAAGCATTGACTCTCGTAAGGGCGAGGTGTATACCTTCTACGACGGCCCGCCGACGGCAAACGGTAAGCCGCACATCGGTCACGTGTTAACCCGTGTTATCAAGGATATGATTCCGCGTTACCGCACGATGAAGGGCTATCACGTTATCCGTAAGGCAGGATGGGATACACACGGTCTGCCGGTTGAGCTTGAGGTAGAAAAGAAGCTCGGACTCGACGGTAAGGAGCAGATTGAAGAATACGGACTTGAGCCGTTTATTCAGGAATGCAAGGAAAGTGTTTGGAAGTACAAGGGCATGTGGGAGGACTTCTCCGGCACGGTTGGCTTCTGGGCAGATATGGATGACCCGTATGTAACATATCACAACGACTTTATCGAGTCTGAGTGGTGGGCACTTAAGCAGATTTGGGAAAAGGGCTTGCTTTACAAGGGCTTTAAAATCGTGCCGTACTGCCCGCGCTGCGGCACCCCGCTTTCCAGCCACGAGGTAGCACAGGGCTATAAGGATGTTAAGGAAAAGAGTGCGATTGCCAAGTTCAAAATTAAGGGCGAGGAAGGCGCATATTTCTTAGCATGGACAACCACACCGTGGACGCTGCCGTCCAATGTGGCGCTTTGTGTAAACCCGAAGGAAACCTATGTAAAAATCGATGTGGAGGGTGAAATCTACATCCTCGCAGAAGCGCTGGTTACAAGCGTAATCGACAAGCCGTACACAGTGCTTGAGCACTATGTCGGCAAGGATTTAGAGAAAAAAGAGTATGAGCCGCTGTTTGACTTTAAAAAGCTCGACAAGCCGGCATACTATATTGTTTGCGACGAGTATGTTACACTGACTGACGGTACAGGTATCGTTCATATTGCACCGGCATTCGGTGAAGACGACGCGCGTGTCGGCAGAAACTACGATTTGCCGTTTTTACAGCTTGTCGACAGCAAGGGCGAAATGACCGAGGAAACTCCTTGGGCAGGGATGTTCTGTAAGGATGCAGACAAGGAAGTATTTAAGGCGCTCGAGGAAAAGGGCCTGCTTTTTGCAGCACTTCCGTTTGAGCACAGCTATCCGCACTGCTGGAGATGCGACACCCCGCTCATTTACTACGCACGCGAGTCCTGGTTTATCAAGATGACCGATGTGCGTGATAATTTGATTAAAAACAACAACACTATCAACTGGATTCCGGAAAGCATCGGTACAGGCCGCTTCGGCGACTGGCTCAAGAATGTACAGGATTGGGGCATCAGCCGCGACCGTTACTGGGGCACACCGCTTAATATCTGGCAGTGTGAATGTGGTCATATGCATTCCATCGGTTCGATTGAGGAATTAAAGTCGATGTCGGATAATTGCCCGAATGAAATCGAGCTGCACAGACCGTTTATCGATGCGGTTACGATAAAGTGTCCGCAGTGCGGCAAGCAGATGACGCGTGTAAAAGAAGTTATCGACTGCTGGTTTGACTCCGGTGCGATGCCGTTTGCACAATGGCATTACCCATTTGAAAACAAGGATATTTTCGAAAAGCAGTTCCCGGCAGACTTTATCTCCGAGGCTGTTGACCAGACAAGAGGCTGGTTCTATTCGCTTTTGGCAATTTCAACGCTTATCTTCGATAAGGCACCGTATAAAAATGTTATCGTGCTCGGTCACGTACAGGACGAAAACGGTCAGAAGATGAGTAAATCCAAGGGCAACGCCGTTGACCCGTTTGATGCGCTCGCTGAGCACGGTGCAGATGCAATTCGCTGGTATTTCTATTCCAACAGCGCACCGTGGCTGCCGAACCGCTTCCATAAGGATGCGGTAACCGAGGGTCAGCGTAAGTTTATGGGTACACTTTGGAACACCTATGCGTTCTTTGTGCTTTATGCAAACATCGATAAGTTTGATGCAACAAAGTATACGCTCGATTACGACAAGCTGCCGGTAATGGATAAGTGGCTGTTGTCGAAATTGAATACACTTGTAAAGACCGTAGACGAAAATCTTGAAAACTACAAGATTACGGAAACCTCCCGTGTGCTGCAGGATTTTGTGGATGAGCTGAGTAACTGGTATGTTCGCCGCAGCCGTGAGCGCTTCTGGGTAAAGGGTATGCCGCAGGATAAGATTAACGCGTATATGACGCTGTATACGGCACTTGTGACCTTCTGCAAGGTTGCGGCGCCGATGATTCCGTTTATGACCGAGGATATTTATCAAAACCTCGTGCGTTCGATTGATAAGGCTGCGCCGGAGAGCATTCACCTTTGCGATTTCCCGATATGGGATGCAAAGTATATCGATGCTGCCTTAGAGGCAAGCATGGAGGAAGTGCTTGACATCGTTGTGCTCGGCAGAAGCTGCCGTAACGCGGCAAACATCAAAAACCGTCAGCCGATCGGTAAGATGTATGTTAAGGCTGAAACAGAGCTTGACGAGTTCTTCCGTCAGATTATTGAGGAAGAGTTAAATATTAAGTCTGTAGAATTTACGCAGGATGTAAAGAACTTTACATCGTATGCCTTCAAGCCGCAGCTGCGTACACTCGGCCCGAAAATGGGCAGCAAGATTGGTGCACTGCGCACATATCTTGCTGAGGTAGACGGCAATGCCGCTATGGATGAATTAAACGAAACCGGCGTACTCAAGGTAACGCTTGACGGTATGGACTTCACGATTGAAAAGGAAGACCTCTTAATCGAAACGGCACAGATGCCGGGCTATGAGTCTGCATCGGATAAGGGTATTACCGTTGCGCTCGATACAAACCTTACACCGGAGCTGATTGAAGAAGGCTTCGTTCGTGAAATCATCAGCAAGATTCAGACCATGCGTAAGGATTCCGGCTTTGAGGTGATGGACCACATCTGCATCTTTGAGGCAGGTAACGATACCGTAAAGGCGATTATGGAGAAAAACGCAGACACCATCAAGGAAGAAGTGCTCTGTGAGGAAATCGTTTTCGATACGGAAAAGGATTCTTCCAAGGATTGGAACATCAACGGCGAAAAGGTTAAGCTTGCGGTTGAAAAGTTATAAGAAATAATAGAAATGACTGTGCAAAAAAATTGCACAGTCATTTTTTTATTACAGCGAGGTATCGCCTTATGAAATCAATTTGGCTTTGTTGGAAGTTATAGCGCAATAATTTCTTTTCTTTTCCTTTGTGCGTATTCGAGTGTTTTTGCTGCGCCGCCGAAGGGATATTTTACATAGGCAACTATAATGTCTGCAGAATCAACCATCCACGCATTCCTTTTTAAAATGGCATATTTTTTGGGCGTTGCTTCGATTGGCGGATAAATGGATGCATCATACATCGGGGTGTCGTAATTCTGATTCAGATACGGTAAAATCAGAATGGATTGAATTTGCGGATACTCTTTTTGCAGCTGCTTGACAGCTTTTGCGGCGAGCAGGTCAAAGTGACCGTAGCCGCCGAGATAGAATTCCTTTGCACCGCGCAGGATTAACTTTTTTATAATTTCAACAAGCTGTTTTTTTACTTCGGCTTCATTGGTGACATCTCTGTGGCCGCAAAAAGTTACAATCATAATAAAAACCTCCTATTTGCACATTATATATTATAAGGGAAAATCCCTTGCAAGTCAATAAGGCATATTCCCTTGTGATATGATGCGTATGAGGTGGTTATATGCATTACCGCATCAGAGATTTGCGTGAAGACAGAGATTTAAAACAAAAAGATATTGCTCAAATGTTGCATATTCATCAAACAACATATTCTGATTATGAAATCGGTAATTTAAATGTTCCGATTCATGTTTTGATGCAGTTGGCTGATTTTTATAATACAAGTATCGACTATCTTGTTAGGAGAACGGATGAAGTCAGACCCTATCCCAAATCAAAAGATAATAAAAAATACTGAACGAAATTTCGTTCAGTATTTTTTTGTATAACGAAAACCACGCGAAAGTGCGCGATTCAATAGAGGCTATTGCCGATGAACAGAAAAGGAAGGGTAATTTATTACAAAAGCAAAATGTGTAGTACAAACAATTTGTTGGAAAGCCTTCCCCTTGAGGGTAGCGAAGCGGCGACGCGGTAGTGAATGACAGTCCGGGGGACTGTCAGAGCCGCGGCGTGACCGAGCCGCAGCGAGACAAGGTGGGTTTTGCGTAGCAAAACTCGGATGAGGTGGTCATAGTGGAGAGTATGGAAAATTACAATAAACACCTCATCAGTCTCGCTGTGCTCGACAGCTTCCCCTCAAGGGGAAGCCTGCAAAAAAGATAATCCATTTATGAGTAGCAAGTAAAGGGTGCATGGTTGGCAGGTCAATTCAAAAGCGCAGCCGGTAGTACTAGGGTTATTTCCAAAAATGAAATACCGCCCGCTAAGCGGGTGGATATTTTTTAGCTATACGCTCAAAAGTCAAGGCAAATGACAGTTGCCAAATGGGCGGCAAAGTGGTATACTAACGGTAAAGCTTGACATAATAGGTAAGAGGTGAGGCTATGAAGTGCGTGAAGGATTCCAAAACAGAACAGGTGCAGATTTTGTCGCAGGCAACCTTAAATGGTTATAAACGATTGTTTGGCGGCAAGCTGATGGAGTGGATTGATGTGGTTGCGGCAGTGGTTGCACGCAGACATTCCGGCTGCAATGTAACAACCGCAGCGGTGGATTCGTTAGAGTTTACAGATGCGGCATATGCCAACGATACGTTGGTTTTGGTTGGTTATGTGACCTATACGGGCAATACCTCTATGGAGGTGTGCGTGAAAACTTATGTAGAGTCCTTAGATGGCAGCAGAAGATTAATTAATCAGGCATATGTGGTGATGGTTGCACTCGATGAAAATGAGAAACCGACGCGTGTGCCCAAGCTTATATTTGAAACAGATGAGGAGCGTGAAGAGTGGGATGCTGCAGCGATGCGCAGTGAGGCACGCCGTTTACGCAGAAAGAAGCGATAGGAGGAAAAGAAGATGTTTGATGTCAATGCAATGTTTAAATTATCTTATGGTTTGTTTGTACTAACTGCAAAAGCGGATGGCAAAGACAACGGCTGTATTATCAATACCGTTATGCAGGTGACGGATACCCCGATGCAAATTTCCGTTACGGTGAATAAAGCCAATTACACAACGATGCTGATTGACGAAACGCGAGAATTTAATGTCAGCATTTTATCGGAGGACGCAAAGTTTTCCGTGTTTGAACGCTTCGGTTTCCAATCCGGCAGAAAAACTGATAAATTTGCAGGCTTCGAGGGTGTAAAGCGCAGTAAAAACGGACTTTTGTATTTAACGGAAATGACCAATGCGTATTTGTCTGCAAAGGTGGTAAAAAAGATTGATTTAGGTACACATATCCAGTTTATTGCCGAGGTGACGGCGGGTGAGGTGCTTTCGGACGTGCCGTCCGTAACCTATGCCTACTACTTTGCAAACATTAAGCCGAAGGTGCAGCCGACAAAGAAAAAGGGTTGGGTATGTAAAATTTGCGGCTATGTCTACGAAGGCGATCCGCTGCCGGACGATTTTATTTGCCCGCTTTGTAAGCATCCGGCTTCGGACTTTGAACCGCTTGCGTAGTTAAAATTCTCTTGATATGAAAAAACACTCGGTGTACTATGTACACCGAGTGTTTTTTAGTTCGCTATTACTTTTCGCATACCATATCTAACACTGCCTTTAATGTTTTAAAGCCGTTGTTATACGATGCGGTTACCTGGACTTTGCCTTCGCCAATAACAGTAAGTGTGCCGTCCGGCGCGATATCTACAACGCCCGGCTTGTCTGCAGTAAATATAGTGCCTGCAGCATCCATAAAGACGCCCTTGTTGTTGGTTGCCTTTATAGTAAGCTTTAATTTGTCGCCAACGTGGTATGCTGCGGTACCATTCAGTCCGTCAACAGACCAAATGGCCTGATCGGCAGCCTCTTGCTCGGCATTTGCCCAGAAGCGCACCTCCGTCCAGGAGTTGTACATATTGCCCTGCGGCGTACCGTAGCCGATGACCTTCACATATCTTGCCTGCACATCGCCGAGCTTGAAGATTTCAAACAGCTCGGATTTTGCGTGTGTTACCGTATTAATTACTTCTGTCCAGGTTTCGCCGTCGTCGGAAATCGAGAGCGAGAACAGCGTCTGTCTCGTTGCACCGTTCAATACGGCGAGACCGAAGGAGTGCAGGTTTTGCTTGTAGCCGAGATCGTAGATGAGGAATGCACCTGCACCGTAGCCCGACCAACGGTTGATGATTTCATCATTGATGATATTGTCAATTGTACCTGCCGGAATGTATTTGTCGTGACCGGTGCTCATTTCTACGTTCTGTACCGGAATATAGTTGATTTCGTGCGGCTGTGCAACGGAAATAACCTCCGGTGTGAGCGCAAGATTGGAAATGATGCGCGGGTCTGCTGTGCTTAACAGATTTTCAAAAGCATTGTTTGCAAAACGGATGTTATAAGTTTTGCCGTCCAAAGTGAAGCTTGCGCCGGCCTCAGTTTGTGTAACCGGAACCTGATTGCCGCCTGCAAGCACGCTGATTGTGTTATCTGCCTGCGGAATTAAGGTGTAGTCTGCAATTTGTGCGTCAAACCATGTCAGCTCGCTGTCGCCCCAGAGCACGCGTGTGTCCAGAAGAGAGAGCACGCGAACGATTTCTTCTTCACTTGGTGTCTGCTTGTCGCCGCTGATTAAAATCAGACCGCGGTCATCCCAGAATACCGATTTGCCGACCGCCTCAACCATAGCACGAAGCGGAATCATTGTGCGGTCGTTGATGGTTTGTGCAGGAACATCTAAGTATTTGGTTTCCCCGTTGACAATCATTTCATTAGAGCCGATATACAGATAGATTTCGTCTTCGCCACGCTGGATTTTTACCTCCTGCGCCTCTTCGTTCCAGGAAACGTTACCGCCGATGTTTTCGGAGATAAAGCGCACCGGAACGAGCGTTCTGCCGTTGGTTTCAATCGGCATTACGGCGTAGTTGTTTGTATCGACATAGGTTCTGTGACCGTTTGCAAATGCAACCGGACTGCCGAGCTTTAATGCAACGGCATTGCCGAGTGTATCCTGTGCGCTCGGTGCCGGTACGGCGCTATCCAATGCCCAGGCGGAAATCGGCTGCGGCGGTGTTGCACGGCTTACATCCGGGGTTTCACCCTTATCAAGCGGAATGAATTCCACGCGAATCGTGCCTTCTGTTGTGTTTAACAGATGGACTGCCAGTTTATAATAGTTTTTCAGGATTTCGTCTGTTGCAATCGGGGAAGTCGGCAACGGACGCGCTTCCATAACGGAAAGCTTTGCGCCTGCCGGTGCATCGGTGAGCACCACGAGCATTCTTTCGCCGTTTTTCGTTAACAGTGCACTTTTGCCGTCTTCTGCGAGTGTAATGTCGGCGAGTGTTTGTGCAAACCAGTAAATCTCGGATGGCTTGTTCATCTTAAACTCGTCCTGAATGACAACGGAGCGACGTCCTTTTGTCATAAACATACCGCGCTGTGCACTTGTAACACTCGGATGCGTTTGGCTCATATCCAGTACGGCATAGGCTTCGTCATCGTCGGATTTGAAATCCGTAAACATTGCCAGTGCGTCCAAGCTCTGGCCGTAGGAGGCATCCGGGTTAAAGAGGATGGTGTTCTGTCCTTCCGTACGTCTTACATAGTAGTAGCTCGAATCAAACTGCGAAGAGTAGTTCGATGCGCCAACTGTGCTGATAAAACGCTGGCCGTTGGCATCAAGTGCGAAGTTACCGAGCGATTTGTGCATATGGCCCGTTTTGTTGCTGCCGCCCTGCAGTGCCGCAAACAGTGCGCCGCTGTCGGCAAAGGACGAGCGCATGGTCGCTACGGCTGCCGTTTCGGAATTAAACAGTGCATCCGGTGAAATTTGCTCGATGTGGTCTGTGGACATTTTGTCGTCGTACCAGATGATTGCCTGTACGGCATCGAGTCCCTTAAAGCTTGCCTGGTGCTTTTCGAGCATATCGCTTTCGTACCATTTATAGAATGGTTCATTTGTGAAGCTTGCAAACCAGTAAAGTGTCGGGCTGTAAACGAGTGCATCGTTTGCATCACCGAAGTTGAATTTCTGATTTGTCGAGTTTAAGTAAATATTATACTTTGGTGTGTTTTTCATCTGCGGGCGGTCAAAGAACCACTGTGCCGCCGCATCGTGTTTATACCCCTCTACAGGTGCTGCCTGCAGTGTTGCCATCAAAAGCACGGCAAAGCGTGTGGAGTATTCCCAGTACATTGTGCCTTCCGGGAAGCCGCCGTCCTCGCTGTAGGCGAGAATCGGAAGCTGTGCGTGCTTTAACGCGTTTTCGTATACATAGTTTGCTACCTCCGGCATTTCATCGGCAATGGCAACGGCTGTCATTAAGCCGCAGCTGTTTGCAACGGTGGTGCGGTTGGACGTACCCTTACCGATTTCAACGGCGCTCTTGCCCTCGTAGGAGTGGATAAACTGCCAGAGTGCCTTGTCGCAAATCGTTTTGCGGATTTCTGCCTTTTCATCGTCGGTTAAACCGTGGTACATCCAGTCGTAGGCGATGGCGTAGCCCATCATACACTCCGAAGATATAATCGGCGCGGAGTTTGACCAGTCCGGATGCTGCGCGGCAAAGCGCATTTCCTCCAGCGCGCGGGCTTTGTACTTTTCTTCGCCGGTCACGCCGTACATAAATGACAAAATAACAAGTCTTGTACGCACGTTTCTTGCACCGGAGAGCCAGTTTCTGCCGTTGTCGAAGACGTACGGCACATTATCTGCAACCAACAGCTCCTCTGCGCTTTCCGTAACATTTATAAACCATTGCGCACAGGTCTTATCCGTTGCAATTTTTTCGCGCATTGCATCCCAGCTGTTGATGAGCACACGCGGATGCGGACGCAGGTTGGAAACGAAGCTTTTCTCCGTAATCGGGCTACCCTTAACCTTCTCCCAGGTTACACCCTCGCTACCGAAGAGCAGGGTGGAATATTCAATCGGGGTATAGGTATACATTACTACATTGTCTAAAAGAACAATCTCGTCGGAGGAGTTGTTTGTAAAATTGAACACGGCAATGATTTCGGCATAGTTGGTTGCCGTTGCCGCAAATGGAGCATCCGTTTCGATTGCCTGTCCGTTTACATAGGCGGTGTAGGTTTTCTTTTGCAGATCCACAGTATACTTAATGTGGTTCCAGCCCTGCTTTGCCGCCGGATGCGCGGGGGTAATTTCCGGGGTATCTCTGAGCAGGTCGATGGAGGAGTTTGCCATCAGACCGAGTCTTGCGCCGGAATTACCGATGAAATATACACTGTATTCAATGGTTAAATCCTTGGATTTTTCACCGAGGCTTAAGCTCTTTGTCAATGCAGAACGCACCTTGGTTGCGCGCGGATTTACCGCTACAATCAGCTCATTTTTGCTGACGGTCAGCGCCTTTAAGGTTTCGGAGGTCTGCAGCTTTGTCCATGCGGCATTTGTGCCGAGGGAAATGGTTTCGCCGCCCTTGTTGTTGTCGTAGTAAAACAGCTGGATTGCGCCCTCCGGTGTGCTGACAGCTTGTGCCGGCTCGCCCTTGTAGCCCTGCTCTGCCTTTTCTGCGTACTGTGCCTTCGTTGTCATTTCACCCGTAGTACCGGTTTGCACCAAAGCTGTGTCTACCTTGTCCGGCGTGGAAATACAGATGTTGTCATAGAAGGCACAGCCGCCGTTTTTCACCGAGCCGCCGAAACGGAAGGTGATTTGGCTGTCTAAGTCTGCGCCGAGTATGCCGCTGTCCGCTTCGACACCGTTTTTATAGCAGATATAGGTTTTGTTTTTGATGTCGAGCATAAACTCGTAAGCGGCCCACTCTGCCTGTGTGCCGGTTGTGCGCACGCCGTCTGCCATACCGTTGTATGCGGAAAAGTTGACCGTTGCCGAGCCGACGGTGCGCACCATAAAGGAAATGTATATTGTGTTTATACCGGCAGGGTAGATGGTTTTGCCAATGCGCGGGCCGCCGCTTGCCGCAGAGTTGGTAATCTGCAGAACGCGGTCGCCGTCCTTGTCTTCTGCCGTATAGGCTACGGTTGCAGAGGTCGCACGCTCGGACCATTGTCCGACGGTTCCGGCGCTGTGCTCCACAGCGCTGCCTGCTGCACGGGCGTTGAAGTTGTCTTCAAAAATCACCGTATTGCCGGTAGGCGCGTGTTTTTTAATTGTCGCAGCTGCTTTGTAATCCGCGCTGTGGTCGCTGTCTGCAACCGGACCGGTTGTGCCTGCCTCACCGGTAGCACCGCCGCCTGTGGTGTTGGTTGTATCAAACAACTTTGCAACATCTATGGCTGAATTCGTTGAAATGGAAATATCGTCATAGAAGGTACAGCCACCATTTCGAACGGAGCCGCCGAAGCGGATGTAGGTGACATCGGAGGCGAGGTCTTGCGTAAATTCGCCTTTGCTCTCGAGTTTTTCATTTGCATAAATGAAGAATTTTTTATTCTTTAAATCGATTTCGGCTTTAAAGTCTGTCCAGTCTGCGCTCGCGCCCTTGCGGGAAAGTACCTCGGTTTTGCCGCTGAGCATTACGGAAAAGCCAACGGTTGCGCTGCCTTCGGTCTTTGCGCGGAAGGTGACGGTTAAATCGTCGACATCCTTTAAATAGAGTGCCTTGCCGAGTCGCGGACCGCCTGTTTTTTCTGCCGCGTTGGTCACGCAGAGGACTTGACTGCCGCCATTTTCAACAATCTTTACCTCTGCTGTTGCAGAAACAGCTTTGTCGTTCCAGACCGCGCCGGTTTTGGCGGTTTGCGGCGAGTCGCCGTCGGCATA
>JAFQPV010000218.1 GCA_017411585.1 Clostridia bacterium
AAGGCTGACCCGTACACTGTAGGGCGCGCGCCTGTGTGCCGCGCCGCGACCATGGCAGGAAGTGGGCGGAACGACACAGAGGTCGTTCCCTACGCATCCAAATTTCCTCTTTTTGCGTGGTAGGTGTTTTTTCGAGTGCAACATTTAAAATAATTTCGTAGGGGCGATTCGTGAATCGCCCCTTTTTGTTTGCGCAGGAATTGCGGGCTGTCAAGGATGCCAGCCCCTACGGTGCTGATTTGAGTTTGTGTGGTGTTCTTGCCTCCCTCGTCGAGGGAGGTGGATTTTGCGTAGCAAAAGACGGGGGAGTTTGTTCGTTCTCCGCGGGATTGTGCCATATTCACGGCGCGGATAAATCCGGCGCCCTACGATGCCGCCGTGGATTTGTGCCATTTTTCGCACATATTTAACCCGTGTTCGTAGGGCAATGATTTATCATTGCCGCAGGTTTACGCAGGAATTGCGGGCGGAGCAAGCCCCGCCCCTACGGTGTTGTCGTTATTTTATTTGTACAATCCATTTGGGTGCTTGAAGGGTTGTTTACAAAATTACACTTTTTTTATCGAAAAATATATATCTTTTACAACGGGTTTGTGCTATTATAGAGGCAAGAAAACGGATTGCATTGGAGAGCGGTTGGATGAAAAGCGTTAATATTATGATTAAACCGGCATCGTCTGCGTGTAATATGCGCTGTAAATATTGCTTTTATGAGGATGTGGCAAATGCGCGCGCTTTTAAAAATGCGGGCAGAATGCAAAATACAACCGTAGATGCAATGCTTGCAAACATGGAAGCGGATTTGTCGAGCGGCGACCGCGTCAGCTTCGCGTTTCAGGGCGGTGAGCCTACGCTTGCCGGGCTGGAGTATTTTAAACATTTCGTTTCCGTGACGGCAAGGTGGAAGGGCATCAAAACGGCATATGCTTTGCAGACAAACGGCATTTTGTTAGATGATGCGTGGTGTGCATTTTTAAAAGAAAATAATTTTTTGGTTGGCATTTCCTGCGATTTGCTGCCTGAGATGCACAACGCGACCCGCATCGATGCGGCAGGGGAGGGCACCTACAAGCAGGTTACAAATGCGATTGCGCTTTTAAAAAAGCATAAGGTGGAGTTTAATGTCTTATGCACGCTGACCAATTTCGTGGCGCGGCATCCGGGCAAGGTGTGGAACCAGCTCGTGAAGCTCGGCATTGATTATGTGCAGTTTACGCCGTGCATCGGTTTTATGGAAGAATTTTCGGATTATGCTTTAACACCGAAGCGGTTTGCGGAGTTTTATATAGATTTATTCGGCTACTGGTACAAGGACTATAGCAAAGGCAGCTACAGAAGTGTCAAGCTGTTTGACGATGTTGTAAATCAGTTGATTTTAAAGGTCCCCACGGGCTGCGGTCTGGACGGCAAGTGCCGCGCACAGCTGGTAGTAGAGGGGGACGGCAGTGTATATCCGTGCGACTTTTACTGCGTAGACGAATATAAGCTCGGCAATCTCGCCGAGCAGAGGCTGTGTGATATTTTATCGTCGCCGGTGATTGATGCATTCGTGCAAAGAGCGCCGGCTTCGCTGCCTGCACTTTGTGAGGCGTGCCCGTACAAGGGCTTTTGCGGCGGCAACTGCAAGCGTATGCGCAAGGAAATTTGCATAGATGCAAGCGGCAGCTTTTGCGGCTACAAAGCGTTTTTGGAAAAATGCGGTCCGACATTGTCGGCACTTGCAAATAAACAGAGAATGTATATGAACAGAAGGAGAGGGTAACTATGAGTAACAAAAGAAATGTTCTATTGATTATGTGCGACCAGCTTCGTCCGGACTTTTTAAATGCCTATGGGGCGGATTTTATCCCGACACCGAACATTGACGCGCTTGCGGCAGATGGTGTTGTGTTTGATAACGCCATCACGGCATCGACGGTGTGTGCACCGGCGAGAATGTCCTTTTTGACCGGCGAGCACGTGTCGCGCCACGATGCCTGGACAAATAAGATTCCGGTCAGAGACGATTGCGACTTTTTGCCGGAGCGCTTAAATGCGGCGGGGTATATGACGGCGGCGGTCGGCTGCTATGACCATTGTCCGTTTGCGGACAGCTTCGGACACCGCTATATGAGAAGATATATCGGCAGCCACGCACCGGATGAGTGCGATTACAGAAGAGAATTTATGGCAAAGCATCCGGAGGCAAAAAGCCTGGGCGAGAGAGATGAGGAAAGCTATTATAAGCATCCGGACGAGGATTTCTACGATGTGTGGAGCGCAACCTGTGCGATCGAATTTATTGAAAGTTATACAAAAACGGGTAAAGCACCGAACGGTTTTGCGCCCGAGGAGGAAAATGCACCGTTTTATCTGTACTGCGGCTTTTTTGAGCCGCATGGGCCGCACATCCCGCCGAGATCGGTTAAGGGGACGGTAGACGAATCGAAAATTCCGGGCATTATTTTGCAGGAGCGCCCGGACGAGGATATTCCGCCGGTGGAGCTTTATCGCAGAGCATATTTGAATACGCCGGAGCAGCTTGCCCATGAGCCGGAAACCATTGCAGAGCGAATGAAAGAGCGCGTGCGTTATTGCGAAATGATTGTGGAAGTAGACAAGCAGGTCGGCAGAATTGTGCAGGCGCTGAAGGATAACGGTGTATATGAAAATACAACCATTATCTTCACTTCTGACCACGGTAGTGTGGAGCACGATTATAATATGGTGTCAAAGGGACCGTGGCCGTACAAGGCGCAGCTGTTTATCCCGATGATTATTGCAAATCATCCGGTGCTTGAAAAAGGTACACGCTGTGATGCGCTTTGCGGCAATCTGGACATCGGCGCAACCGCATTGGATATTGCAGGCGATACACGCAGGTTCGGACTTTCACGCTCGATGCTTGGTCTTGCAACCGGTGCTGTGCCGGAGCGCGAGGTCAATATGAGCGAATTTTCCGATGCCACCAAGACGCTTGTGGATAAGCAGTATACTTATATCTACTATCCGTTTGTAAACCGCGCTTGTATGTTTGACAGAATCAATGACACGCGCGAAATGACAAACCTTGCAGGTAAGCCGGAATATGCGGAAATTGAGAAGAAATTCTTAATGCACACGATTGATTATATGGTGCTTACGAGAGGCAGAGTGCGCATGGAGGCGCACGATGTGACGCCGGAGGTAAAGGCGGGACTTGCGAAAAAGGACCCGCATTGGCTGCAAGATTTCGACATTGCACATCCGCTGACCAGCTGGACGGAGGTAGAACGAATCGAGCAAGCCGGATTGGATGCAGGCTATCAGGAATTTTGCATCGGCAAAGAGCTTAAAGCAAGCTATGGCGAGTATTACAATACGCCGAAGCCGGAAAAAGAGTAATAAACAGAAAAACGGATGCGACGCATCCGTTTTTTGTTTTATAGAATATGAAATTATTCTTCTGTTGCTTCGGCAGGTTCAACCTCGACAACTTCAGGTGCTCCTTCAGTTATCTCTGCGTCTTCCTCTTCATCCTCTTCGCGGTCTGCTGCTGCGAGCGATACAATCTTTACATCGTCGTTTAGGCGCATCAGACGTACGCCCTTTGTAACACGCGAGTAAGTGCTGATTTCACCCGTATGCATACGGATGATAACGCCTGCATCGGTAATCAGCATGATATCGGTTTCGTCCGTTACGGATTTGATGCCGGCAAGCTTACCGGTCTGCTCGGTAATTCTGTAGGTGAGTACACCCTTACCGCCGCGGTTCTGACACTTATATTCGTCAAAATCGGTCTTTTTACCGTAACCGTACTCGGAAACAACCAGCAGCTTTGCATTTTCATCAGCAATACATACGCCGACAACCTTATCGTCACCCACCAGACGGATGGCGCGCACACCGTGCGCTGTTCTGCCCATAACGCGGGCATCCTCTTCTGTGAAGCGGATTGCCATACCATTTGCCGTACCGACGATGATTTCCTTTGTACCGTCGGTGAGGTTGACTGCGATTACTTCATCGTCCTCGTCGAGTGTAATTGCTCTAAAGCCGTTTTTGCGGCTTGTATCATACTCGGAAAGGATGGAACGCTTGATGATACCATTCTTAGTCACAAATGTAAGGAATTGATCTTCGCTAAACTCACGCAGAGCAATGGTTGCATTTACCTTTTCGCCGGACTCCAGCTCCAAGAGGTTTACAATTGCCGTTCCCTTAGATTGTCTGCCGGCTTCCGGAATCTGATAGCCCTTGAGCTTAAACATTCTGCCCATATTTGTGAAGAACAGAATGTGGTTGTGTGTTGAGGTGGTCATAATGTTTTCAACAAAGTCCTCATCGCGCACCTGCTGTCCCTTGATGCCTCTGCCGCCGCGGCGCTGTGAACGGTATGTATCTACCGGCACGCGCTTTACATAGCCGAAGTGTGTCAGCGTGATGGCAACGTCCTCTTCTTCGATTAAATCCTCATCGTCAATATCGTCAAACGATGCAGTAATCTCTGTACGACGGTCATCGCCGTATTTTTCGCGGATGGTATTTAAGTCATCCTTTAAGATGGACAGTACCAGAGAATCGTCTGCAAGCACTTCATTGTAGTAACGGATAGAATCCTGTACTTGAAGTAATTCGTCGTGAATCTTCTGTCTTTCCAAACCGCTCAAACGACCGAGTCGCATATCTACGATGGCTTGTGCCTGTTCGTCGGAGAGTGCAAAACGCTCCATCAACAGTGTCTTTGCTTCAGCCACGCCTTCCTTAGCGGAACGGATGGTGTTGATGACCTCGTCAATATTGTCAATGGCAATGTTTAAGCCGAGCAGGATGTGCTCACGCTCCAACGCCTTCTTGAGGTTGAACTTGGTTTTACGGATGATAACATCCTTCTGGAATTCAATGTAATGGTCAAGCACCTCGCGCAGATTTAACAGCTTCGGCTCGGTCACATTGACGAGTGCAATCATATTGACACAGAAGCTTTCCTGCAGCTGGGTGAACTTATACAACTGATTTAAAATTACGTTTGCGTTCGCATCGCGTTTAACTTCGATAACAATACGCATACCCTCACGGTCAGATTCGTCGCGCACCTCGGCGATGCCTTCTACGCGCTTGTCTCGCTGCAGCTCGCCGATTTTTTCAACCAGCTTTGCCTTATTGACCTGATACGGGATTTCCGTAACGATAATCTGCTGCTGATTGTTTTTCAGCTCTTCAATTACAGCGCGTGCACGCATTAAGATTCTGCCACGACCTGTATGATATGCGGAGCGAATGCCGCTTTTGCCCATAATGAGACCGGCGGTCGGGAAGTCCGGACCCTTGATGTAGTTCATCAGCTCGTCAATAGTGATGTTCGGGTCGTCAATGACTGCGATAATGCCGTCAATCACCTCTGTTAAGTTGTGCGGCGGGATGTTGGTCGCCATTGCAACCGCAATACCCGACGAACCGTTTACAAGCAGGTTCGGGAAGCGTGATGTAATAACACACGGCTCCTTGCGGCTGTCGTCGTAGTTGGGCATAAAGTCAACGGTATCCTTTTCGATATCCGTCAGCATCTCCAGGGAAATCTTGCTCATACGCGCTTCTGTGTAACGGTAAGCAGCCGGCGGGTCACCGTCTACGGAACCGAAGTTACCCTGACCGTCTACCAAAGGATAGCGCATCGAGAAGTTCTGCGCAAGACGAACGAGCGCATCATAAACGGATGCGTCACCGTGCGGATGGTATTTACCGAGCACATCGCCGACGGTGGCAGCACATTTCTTGTACGCCTTATCCGGTGTGAGTCCAGCCTCGTGCATCGTATATAAAATACGTCTGTGTACCGGCTTTAAGCCGTCGCGTACATCCGGCAAAGCTCTGCCGATGATAACGCTCATCGCGTACTCGAGGTACGCTTTTTTCATTTCCGCCGAAAGCTCACGATCGACGATGGTTTGGTTTTCATAATCAGCCATTGGCTACTCCTCCTTGCATTTCGAAAAAGCGTGAGAGCTTATTTACGAAGGATATAGTTTGTTTTTTTGTTCTTATTTTACGAGCATAGATTCGCCGGTCATTTCTGCCGGTTTTGCAAGACCCATCATATCTAAAAGTGTCGGTGCGATGTCTGCAAGTCTGCCTTCAGCCTTAAGGGTGCCGTTATAGCCCACCATTACCATTGGTACCGGGTTGGTGGAGTGCGCGGTTACGACATCACCGCTGTCGTCAAACATTTCGTCTGCGTTACCGTGGTCCGCGGTAACCAGTGCGCAGCCGCCCATCTTTTCAATGGCAGCAAGCACCTTGCCGAGACATTCGTCTACGGCTTCAACAGCAGCCTTTGCACAGTCGAAAATGCCTGTATGACCAACCATATCGCAATTTGCGAAGTTTAATACGATAACATCATACTTGCCGGATTCGATGCGTGCTACTGCCTCGTCAGCCACTTCATAAGCGCTCATTTCCGGCTTTAAGTCGTAGGTTGCAACCTTTGGGGACGGAATGAGTGCGCGATCTTCGCCCTCGGACTCCTTTTCAACGCCGCCGTTGAAGAAGAAGGTTACATGCGCATATTTCTCTGTTTCTGCAATACGCAGCTGCGTAAGACCGTTTGCGCTGATGTATTCGCCGAAGGTGTTGGTCAGTGCGGTCGGTTTAAATGCAACGTCTACATTCGGCATAGACTTGTCATACTGCGTCATACATACATAGTAGAGCGGGAAAAACTCTCTTTCAAAGCCGTCAAATGCTTCATCTACCAGCGTTCTGGTGATTTCGCGTGCTCTGTCCGGTCTGAAGTTAAAGAAGATTACGCTGTCATTTGCAGAAAGCTGCTTTGCACCGTCAATTACGGTCGGTACAACGAATTCGTCTGTTACATCCTTTGTGTAAGACTCGCGCACTGCCTTTTCTGCATCTGCTGCGTGCTCGCCTTCGCCCCTTACGATTGCGTCATATGCTTTTACAACGCGCTCCCAACGGTTGTCGCGATCCATTGCATAGTAGCGGCCCATAACGGTTGCGATTTTGCCGCAGCCGAGCTCGTCAAGCTTTGCCTGCAGCTGCGCGATATAGTCTGCACCTGTGGTCGGGCCGACGTCACGGCCGTCTAAGAAGCAGTGAACATAAACCTCTTCAAGACCTTCGCGCTTTGCCATTTCCAAAATGGCGAATAAATGTGTTATATGTGAATGTACGCCGCCGTCGGACAAAAGACCGTAGATGTGCAGCGCACCGCCGTTTTCTTTAACATTATTAACTGCTTTTTTGAATGCTTCGTTTTCGAAAAAGTCGCCGTCCTGAATCGATTTTGTGATTCTGGTCAGCTCTTGATATACAATTCTGCCTGCACCGATGTTGGTGTGACCAACCTCGGAGTTGCCCATCTGCCCATCCGGCAGACCAACGTCAAGTCCGCTTGCACCGATGATGGTGTTCGGACCCTGCATATACTTGTCGAGGTTCGGAGTCTTTGCAGCGACAATGGCATTGCCGTAATCACTTGCGTTATAGCCGAAACCATCCATAATAATCAGTGCGACTGGTTTTTTGCTCATAGTAATTAACCCTTTCTTTTCTTATTTTTATTGATCAGCCCTGCATGAATACAAAGCCTGTTTCTTTATTGATGATCGTAATCTTATTCGGTACATGGGCACAGCAGTATTGATCCGCACATTCATACACATAGACCGTACTGCCGGCAGCCTGTTCCGGATCAAACTGATCCATGTGATTGGCATAGGTCAGCAGGTATTCTTCCATCGTGCAGGAATCGACTTCCTTGATGATGCATGCTGCTTCATAATCCTGTGCATGCTCGAAGTCCGTATAGAACCCCACATATCCGCCGCCCTGTG
>JAFQPV010000219.1 GCA_017411585.1 Clostridia bacterium
AGTTCTTCAGTAATACCTTGTTTGACCGCCATATCCTTTACAAGCCTATCAACCATTTCCTTTGCGGTTGTGTCAATCTCTTCAAGATATGCAAGCCAAGTTCCGTTAAGCATTTTCATTGAGTAAAAAGCAGGACGATTTTCTTTAATAAATATCGAGTGCAACTTTCCATACCTACCGATGTTGTAAGTACCTTGTGGAGCTTGCAAGTTTGGTATGTAGTAATCACCACTTCTTACATACTCAATTCCGTTTTCGATAAATCTTTCTTTCATAGCTTTATGCCTCCTTTGTTTTGGTGTCTACATTTTATCAAAAGGAGATTGTTTTGACGAATGTACGGAATAAAAAAAGAGAAAAATTCCTTTTACGGAATCTTTCTCAATGTCTGAATTATGCGATTTGGCGCCGTTTTCTCGTTATTTTCATTTTGACACGTTATGAACACTCGCACCATATCGAGTGTTCGTAACGTATGTTACGAACACTTTTTCTTTTTAGATGAGTTATACTATCAAGTGCAACACTTTATCAAAAAAATAGAAGTTCATACGAATCTCTGGTAGAATAAAGTTACCACACAATAAACCACGGAGGAGAAACGTATGAACTACCATCATCTTACCATAGAAGAACGCTGTTGTCTACGGGAATATTATTTAAAGGGATATAGTTATAGAAAAATAGCGGAATTGATAGGCAGAAATGTAAGCACTGTATCACGCGAATTGAAAAGAAATCATACGCATATGTATGACATCCCAACATACTATCCGTATACTGCACAGAAAAAGTATTTACTTAGACGTTCGTACTGTCATCGAGGAATGTTTCAAGACCCAGCGAAGTTAGAGTACATAAAAGAAAAACTTTTACTAACCTGGTCACCCGAACAAATCTCAAACACACCCTGTGAGCTTACAATGCCATCTGTCAGAACAATCTATCGTTGGATATATGAAAAATATATAGATGTGAACTTAAAAGTCTTAAGACGAAAAGGCAAAAGTCGAGGCAAAAAGGAAACAAGGGGAAAGTTTAATCTTGGTAAAACGATTCGAAAAAGAGATAAAAATGTATATAGACGTATGGAGTTCGGACATTGGGAGGCAGACACCGTAGTATCCGGCAGAGGAAAATCCAAAGCATGCTTTGCAACATTGGCAGAAAGACAAACAAGATACTACATAGCAATTAAGATGCCAAATAGAAATGCAGATACAATGGCAAAAACAATTATTGCAGCATTGTCGGAGTTTCCGAGTGAAGCAGTAAAAACAATAACATGTGACAGCGGAACAGAGTTCGCAAATTGGAAAACAATCGAAGAATCCCTTTCTTGCGATGTATATTTTGCTGATCCATACTGTGCATGGCAAAAAGGTACGAATGAAAATTTAAACGGATTACTTCGCGAGTTTTATCCAAAAGGACGAAATCTCTCGCGAGTTAGTCCGACTACATTAAAAAAGAACCTGGCGTTAATAAACGCCAGGCCCAAAAAAGTTTTAGGTTTCAAAAAACCTGTTGATTTGTTTGAAGCTTCTCTTAAAAAATGTTGCACTTAGTTTGACAAATCATTTTTTAACACGTTATGAACACCCACTCAAAAGAAGACTTCGAAGCGTTCGCTTCGAAGTCTTTTGTGATTTACTTACAGTTGAGCACCGCCATACCGGAAACATTCTTATAGCCGTTGTGCACGGTCGCGGTAATCACCGCCGTGCCTGCGCCGACTACGGTAATTTTGCCGTTTGCGTCGACGGTTGCAATCTTTGCATCCGAGGTTGTGTAGGTCACAGTCGAATACGGCATAGACTCGCCCAAAGCATTGTACGCTTCCGTCTGCATTTGCAGGGTTGTACCCACTGCGTAGCTTTCTGCGCCGGCAAGCTTAGTTACAGACCACTCTGCCCTGTCTGCCGCCTGCTGCGCAGCACTTTCCCAGAAACGCACCTCTGTCCAGGAGTTATAGGTACCGCCGTCGCCATCACCGTATCCGGTCAGGCGCACAAATCGTGCACTTGCACCAATATCATCAATATCAAACAGCGTTGTTGTACCGCTCGTCTGCGTATTCAAAACCTCTGTCCAGTTTACACCGTCATTGGAGATTTCCATCTTAAAGAGGAAGCATCTCTCGTTACCCTTTAAAGTCGCAATACCGAACGAATGCAGATTTTTCACCTCGCCGAAGTCATAGGTCAAATATGCGCCCGAGCCGTTGCCCGACCAGCGGTTGATGATTTCCTCGTTAATCAAATTGTCAATCGTACCGCTCGGCAAGTACTTATCGTGCCCGGTGCTCATTGTCACCTGCTTTACCGGAATATAATTCGGTACAGTTTCTACCGCACCCGCTGCCTTGGCAACTGCATTGACACGGCTGATGATATCCGGCGTATTTGTGCCCGAAAGCCCTGCAAAGCTGTCATTTGCAAATTCGATAGCGTAGGTTTTGCCTGCAACAGTGAATCTGCCGTTTTCTACCGGCACCGCTGCACCACGATTGCACACAGTAATACTGTTATCGCCTACCGGCAGCATAGTATATACCGTTTTATCCAAATCAAAGCTTGTCATTTCTGCACCGCCGATTTGCACGCGTGTTTCCAAATAATCAATCACACGCTGAATCTGCGTTTCCTCCAGCTGCGGCATATGGTTGTTGATAATAATCACGCCTCTGTCGTCCCAGAATACAGACTTGCCAAGCGTCTCCACAAGTGCACGCAGCGGAATCATCGTTCTGCCACCTACGGTCTGCGCCGGCACATCCAAGTAAGTCTCCTTGCCGTTGACCGTCATCACATTCGAGCCAATTTGCAGCTTGATGGTATTGATGCCGCTCACAATGGTAACCGTTTGCGTAGCATCCTCCCAGCCGACTCTCGCGCCGAAGCTTTCGGAGATAAAACGCACCGGCACAAGTGTTCTGCCGTTTTCGGTGAATGCGGAAATATCATAATTCGTTGTATCCACATAGGTTCTGCCGCCATTTGCAAATGCAACCGGGCTGCCAAGTTTTAGGGCTACACTGTCTGCAAGCACATCTCCAACCGACTTTTCAGCTGTATCCGGCGAAAGCACCCACTGCGCCATCGGCAGATACGGTGTTAAACGCATCAGCTCCGGTGCTTCGCCTGCATCGAGCGGAATGAATTCCACGCGGATTGCGCCCTCTGTTACATTTGTCGCATGCACAGCAAGCTTAAAGCCGTCTGTATAGGCTTCATCCTTCGCCGTCGGACTGGTCGGCAACGGCTTTGTTTCCATAATCGAAAGCTTCGCCCCTGCCGGTGCCTGCGAAAGCACAACAAGCATACGCTCTGTACCGATGGTTAAAAGGGCACTTCTGCCATCCGCCGCAAGCACAATATCTGCCGGTGTACGTGCAAACCAGTACACCTCACTCGGCTTTGTCATCTTAAATTCATCCTGAATAACCACAGACTGTCTGCCCTTGGTCATCAACATACCGCGCTTTACATACTCTGCATTTGCATAAGCGCTCGTCATATCCAGCACTGCATAGAATTCATCTGCATCCTGCGCGGAGTCGACAAATCTTGCGTGACCGGTATTGTTCTGACCTGCGGTCAAATCCGGGTTAAACACAAGCGTGTTCTGTCCCTCAGCTCGCTTAATGTAATACTGCTCCGGTGCATATTGATAGTTATAGTCCGCCGGGCCTGCTGTTTGAATAAATCGCTGTCCGTTTGCATCGATAGCAAAGTTGCCGAGCGAGTAGTACATATGCCCCGTTGTGTTCGTTCCGCCCTGCAATGCCGCAAAAAGCATATTTTTGTCCGTAAAGGACGAGCGCGTTGTCGCAACGGACGAGGTTGCGGAGTCAAACACGATGTCCTTCGGGATATCCGAAACATCCGTTTTGATGCTGTCATCATACCACGCGAAACGCATATAACCTAAATCCGTCTTGTTTTTCTGCTCCATAATGTAGTCCATATACCACTGGTACATTGGCTCATTTGCATACTGTGCGAGCAAATACATAGATGCGCTCGGATAAATAAAGCCATCCTCGGCATCACCAAAGCTGAATTTCTTATTATAGGAGTTTAAGTACATATAGTACTTGCCCGTTTCGCGCATATTCGGTAGCTGCAAATACTTCTGCGCCTGCGCATCCAGCACAGCGCCTTCTTTAGGTGCGCTTAAAAGCACGCCGATAAACTTCGTCGCATAATCGGTCGCCAGTTCCCAGTAGCGCGTACCCTCCGGGAAGCCACCGTCCTCGCCGTATTCGGTAAAGCACTTCATCGCATATTCAAGTGCATTTTCATATAAGTAATTTGCAAGCACCGGCTCCTCATCAGCAATTGCTGCAGCACACATCAAGCCACAGGCATTGGCAAGCAGCGTTCTGTTTGTCACGCCAAGTGCAATCTCCACACTGGTAACGCCCTCATACGAGCGCGCATACTGCCAAAGTGCCTTTTCTTTTAATATCGTGATAATTTCCTGCTTTTCAGATGCGCTTAAACCGTGATACATCCAGTCATAAGCAATGACAATACCGCCCATACATTCCGCCGCAATCATCGGTGCAGACGGCGACCAGTCCGGATACGAGCCTGCAGCACGGATTTCCTCCATTGCGCGGTCCTTATACCGCGCGTCGCCCGAAATACCGTATACAAATGCTAAAACACTTACACGCTCCTCGACCTGTCTTGCGCCCCAGAGCCAGTTTCTGCCGTTTTTGAATACATACGGCGTCACCGGTTCATTCAAAAGCGCATCTGCCGTCTGTTTTTGTTTTTCATAAATCACCTGATAGGTATAGTCGGTTGCAATCTTGTTTCTTGCATCGTCCC
>JAFQPV010000220.1 GCA_017411585.1 Clostridia bacterium
GGTATTGTGGATTATATGAAGGAAAAGGTGGGCGAGGGTGCACTCAACGAGGTCACCTATGCCGAGGCGGAGCGCAAGGGGCGCGACCGCGCAGACTTAGACGAGTACAAGCTAAAGATGCAGTTCGCCTTCTGTTTTACAAACACAGCCCCGATGCTCGAGTACTACCACAACTCAAGCTTTCTTGAAAACGGTGGCTCGCCGGACAAGGCTGTGCGCAGTGCATTTGTCGCATCGATTGACCAGTATCTGCGCCAAAACGGCAAGTATCAGAAAAACGAATCCAAGATTACATTTGTCGATGTTGCGGATTCGCTTGCGTTTGTATCCAGCTCGTTTTCGACACAGACCAGCTATGAAAACCAGACGAAGAAGGCCATCAACAACAAGTTTATTCAGGAGGCGATGACGGAGTTTTTCCGCCAGCAGCTTGATATTTATTTAATCGAAAACAAAACCGAGGCAGAAAAGATTGCCAACCAAATGCTTGTCAATAAGCGCAGCCGCGAAAGCGCGGAGCGCGCAAGAGTGAACACAAAGAAAAAGCTGACGGGCAGTATGGACGTTACCAACCGCGTGCAAAAGTTTGTCGACTGCCGCTCCAAGGACGTGGAACGCCGCGAGGTCTACATTGTGGAGGGTGACTCCGCGCTTGGCTCATGTAAGCAGGGGCGCGATGCGGAATTCCAGGCGATTATCCCGATTCGCGGTAAAATCTTAAACTGCTTAAAGGCAGACTATGACAAGATTTTCAAAAGCGAGATTATTACCGACCTTCTGCGTGTGCTCGGTTGCGGCGTAGAGGTACAAAACAAGCACAACAAGGAATTTAATAAATTTGACCCGGAGCTGCTTCGCTGGAGCAAGGTCATCATCTGTACCGATGCCGATGTCGACGGCTATCAGATCAGAACGCTGGTGCTGACGATGATTTACCGCCTTGTGCCGTCTCTAATCGAGATGGGCAAGGTCTATATCGCAGAATCACCGCTGTTTGAAATCACGCATAAGGATGAAACCTATTTTGCATATACCGAGGCGGAAAAAACGCAGATTTTGGAAAAGCTGGAGGGCAAAAAGGTGAAAATCCAGCGCTCCAAGGGTCTTGGCGAAAATGAGCCGGAGATGATGTGGCAGACCACGATGAATCCGCAAACGCGCCGCTTAATCCGCGTGGATGCGGCAGATATGGAAGAAACGGAAAAGATGTTTGACCTGCTTTTGGGTGACAACCTGCAGGGCAGAAAAGATTATATTGCTGAGGTCGGTGAAGATTACATCGACATGGCAGACGTAAGCTAAGGGGAGGGAGAAACGTGGAACAGAATTTTACACCGCAAAGGATTACGGACACCTTAAAAGACAATTATATGCCGTATGCGATGAGTGTTATCATTTCGCGTGCCATCCCGGAAATTGACGGCTTTAAACCGTCACACAGAAAGCTTTTGTATACGATGTACAAGATGGGACTGCTTAGCGGCGCAAGGACAAAGTCTGCAAACGTTGTGGGACAGACAATGCGCTTAAATCCGCACGGCGATCAGGCAATTTACGAGACGATGGTGCGCTTAACGCGCGGTCACGAGGCGCTTTTGCATCCGTTTGTAGACTCGAAGGGTAACTTTGGTAAGCGCTATTCGCGCGATATGGCATTTGCGGCATCGCGTTATACCGAGGTTAAGCTCGACGGCATCTGCTCGGAAATCTTTGCCGATATGGACAAAAACACGGTGGAGTTTGTCGATAACTACGATGCGACGATGAAGGAGCCTACGCTGCTTCCGACGGCGTTTCCGAACATTTTGGTCAACCCGAATGAGGGTATTGCGGTCGGTATGGCATCGCAGATTGCAAGCTTTAATTTAAAAGAGGTCTGTGCGGCGACGATTGCGTATATGAATGACGAGTTTGCCGACTTGTCCGAAGTGATGCCGGCACCGGATTTTTCGACCGGCGGCATTTTGCTGTACAACAAAGATGAGATGGACAAAATCTATGAATCGGGGCGCGGCAGCTTTAAGCTACGCTCGGTTTATAGCTATGATAAAAAGAACAACTGTATTGAAATTACTGAAATTCCGTATTCGACGAGCATCGAGGCAATCATCGAAAAGCTTGCCGAGCTGATTAAGGCGGGCAAAATCCGCGAAATCAGCGATGTGCGCGATGAATCGGACAAGAGCGGTCTGAAGCTGACGCTGGATTTAAAGCGCGGCACGGATGCAGATGCGCTGATGACGCGCCTGTTTAAGATGACACCGCTCGAGGCATCGTTTGGCTGTAACTTTAACCTTTTGATTCACAGCCGCCCGGTTGTGCTGGGGGTGCGCGGCATTATTGCCGAGTGGGTGAATTTCAGAATGGAGTGCGTAAAGCGCGGTCTTGCGTATGATATCGAGCAAAAGAGTGCAAAGCTGCACCTTTTGGAAGGTTTAAAGAAAATCCTTTTGGATATCGACAAGGCAATCAGCATCATCCGCCATACCGAGCAGGAAGCGATGGTTATTCCAAACCTCATGCGCGGCTTTGAAATTGACCAGATTCAGGCGGAGTATGTTGCAGACATCAAGCTCCGCAATTTAAACCGTGAATACATTTTAAAGCGCACGGACGATATCGAAAACTTGAAGGACGAGATTGCAAATCTGCAGAAAACACTCGGCAGCAATCGCCTGGTGAAGAAGCTGATTGCAAAGCAGCTGGAGGGAATTTCCAAAAAATATGGCATTGAGCGTAAAACAAAAATTGTGGACGATACCGAAGTTGAGCATTTCAACGCAAAGGAAGTCGTTGCAGATTATGCACTGACCATCTTCTTTACGAAGGAAAACTATTTAAAGAAGGTGCCGGCGATTTCGCTGCGCAGCTCGGGTACGGAGCACGTTTTAAAGGAAGGCGACGTGATTTTGTCTGCCAATGAGACAAATAACCGCTTTGATTTGGTGATGTTCTCTGACAGGCAGAACGTATATAAAACCCGCATCTGCGATTTGCCGGACGGCAAGGTGAGCAAGATGGGCGAGTATTTGCCGAATCTTTTGCAGATGGAACCGGGCGAGAAAATCCTGTTTGTCATCCCGACGGAGAAGTACGAGGGCAATATGCTCTTTAGCTTTGAAAACGGCAAGATGGCAAAGGTACCGCTTGCGGCGTATGCAACCAAGACCAACCGTAAAAAGCTTACCAATGCTTACTATGGCGGCTCAAAGCTTGTAAAGATGCTGTACTTGGGTGAAGAGGAGAAGGAATTTATTGTATATTCCAACCTCGGTAAGGCGCTGTATCTGCATACCTCCAAGGTACCGCTCAAAACGACGAAGACCACCCAGGGCGTGCAGGTAATGATTTCCAAGAAGGGCAGCGTTGTACAAAATATCGAGCCGGTGGAAACCTGCGGCATTGAAGATATTGCATACTATAAGACAAAGAACATTCCGGCGATGGGTAATTTTTTAAAGGATGAGGATTTGCCGGAAAAACAGATTACATTATTTTAAGGAGTGACGCAGTATGCTCGAATATGAAGAGTACAGACTACAGCTTGAGGGCTTAACAGACAAAATTACAGAATTAAAGGATGCATTGGATATTGCCGGTGCACAGGCAAAGATTGAAGAGCTGGAAGCAGAGGCGGCAAAGCCGGACTTCTACTCCGATATGGAAAATTCGCAGAAGATTTTGCAGCAGACCAAGCAGCTTAAGGATAAAATTGAGCGTTATGAGCGCATGGTCAGCGATTGGGATGACGCAAAGACATTGGTTGCCCTCGCCATCGAGGAAGATGATGATTCGCTTTTGGATGAAATCACCGAGGCTTGCGAGAGCATAAAGGATACGCTGGATACAATGACGCTCGAAACGCTTCTGACCGGTAAGTACGATAAGTGCAACGCCATTCTTACCTTCCACGCCGGTGCAGGCGGTACAGAGGCGCAGGACTGGGCTTCGATGCTGATGCGTATGTATGAAATGTGGGCGGCAAAGCGCGGCTACGGCTGTGAGGTGCTTGACTTATTAGACGGCGATGAAGCCGGCATCAAGAGTGCGACCATTCAGATTACGGGCTTAAATGCCTACGGCTATGCGAAGGCGGAAAAGGGGGTACACAGACTTGTGCGTATCTCGCCGTTTGATGCTTCCGGCAGAAGACATACCTCGTTTGCTTCTGTGGAGGTTATGCCGGAAATTGAGGATGAAATTGACATCAAAATCAATCCGGAGGATTTGAAAATCGACACGTACCGCTCCAGCGGCGCGGGCGGTCAGCACGTCAACAAGACGGAGTCTGCAATTCGTATTACGCATATCCCGACCGGCGTTGTCGTAGCGTGTCAGAATGAGCGTTCGCAGTTTAAAAACCGCGATACGGCGATGAAGATGCTCAAAGCAAAGCTTGTTGAAATTGCAGAGCAGCAGCAAAAGGATAAAATCGAGGACATCAAGGGCGTGCAGAAGGAAATTGCCTGGGGCAGTCAGATTCGCTCGTATGTGTTCCATCCGTACAACATGGTAAAAGACCACAGAACCAATTTTGAGGTCGGCAACATCGGTGCGGTGATGGACGGCGATTTGGATGGCTTTGTCAATGCATACTTAAAATCCGCCAGCCTGGGCACACTGAATTTGAAATAAGAAATAGCGGACAGGGATATGCGCCTTGTCCGTTTTATTGTACAAAAAAGAAGGTTGTTTCTTGTGCAAATGCTACAATTGACAGATAAAGTAAATTTTGATACAATAATATCATCTGTTATTATGTATAGAAAGAAGGAGAAAAGGTTGAAAAAGAATGTATCGAAAGTTCTTTGTATGCTTTTGGCGATTGCGGCAATTTTCTGCCTGCACACAGCTGTTTTTGCAGCAGAGACGGAAGCGCCTGTAGCGGACTATCAGATTTTAGGACCGATGGGTTCGTCGGATTTGGACGGTAACCTTGTGATTACCACAGATGGTACGGAATTGATTCTGGAGGCAGATTTTGGTGCAGCAAGCATAGATACACTTGCGTGGGATGTCATTTCCGGTAAGGATGTTCTTGCAATCCATGACCGTGCAGGCTACCCGGGCGAGGCGATTGCAACGCCGCTTGCAAACGGTGAAGCCACTGTGATTGCATACTTAGAGGATGGCAGCAAGGTAAGTGCAACACGAAAGATTATTGTAAGCAACCAAACGCCGGAAGAGCCTGCAACCCAGTTTACATTCACCTGCGGTGTTGAAGGTGCCGGCGATGTAAAAAGAATGACCGGTGAAGATAGCTTTGTAATGCTTGGTACAAAATATCAAAACCAGCATGAAGCGGGCACAGTAATGGACCTGACGGCGGTTGAGGACGGCAAATCGTTTAAATATTGGGCTGTGGGCACAAACAAAGATATTATTGTATCCACAGAGAAAAACTTTAAGTTCACACTCGGGCAGGATATAACGATTACTGCTGTTTTTGATAAATCGGATGATGGCAGTATGTATGGCACGAATGCAACCTTTATTTACAATAATATTGTTGCGAGCAATATGTATGTAAAA
>JAFQPV010000221.1 GCA_017411585.1 Clostridia bacterium
ATCAACACCGCATCATACGACCTCACTCTCCACAAGACAGCACGTGCGCTACCTGGTTGAGTTTAGTGACTGTCTTATTCACGAAAGCTTGAAAGCATTTTTAGATGAGTGTTTTACAGTGCGTCATTTCACGCTCACAAGCGAGCAGCGCACAGAATTTGAACATATATTGCAAAAGCTCGACGATGCGCAAAGCTCTGAACCTCCGTTTGCAGAAGCGCTGGTTCAAGCCTACACGACCGAGCTTTTGGTGATGCTGGTTCAGCTTTTGCAGTCAGATGTTCAAAAGAGAGAAAAGCCGAAAACCGCGACAGAGCAGCTGATTGAATCTGCCACAAAATATATCGAAGAAAACTTACAAAGCGAGCTTAAACTCACACAAGTTGCAGAAAAGTATCATTTAAGTCATTCTTATATGTCGAGAATATTTAAAACCTACACCGGCTTTGGCTTCAATGAATATTTAACACATCTGCGCGTACAAAAAGCGACGCAGCTGTTACTAAACAGCAGTGCGCCGATTTCCGAAATCGCGTACCAATGCGGTTTTGGTGACAGCAACTATTTTTCAACCGTATTTAAAAAAGATACCGGCATTTCTCCAATAAAATACCGCATGCTTCGAAAATAGCATGCGGTTTCGTTTATAACTGCTTTGTATACGCTTTTGCAAGCTCCGTAATACCTGCAAAGTCATTTTCTTCAATTAATTTCTTATTCACAACGCCCGAGCCAATGCCTACGCCACAGGCGCCTGCATCCATGTATTCTTTCATATTCTCGGCCGTGATACCGTTGACGGCAAGCACGCGCACATTCGAAAGCGGTGCTTTAAGAATTTTAATATATCGCGGGCCGTACAAATCAATTGGAAACAGCTTAATATAATCTGCACCGGCTTTGTGTGCTGTTTTCACCTCAGTCGGTGTAATTGCGCCCGGGATGGATACAAGCCCTGCTTGTTTTGTTGCCGAAATAACCTCTGTGTCCGTATCCGGCGAGATAATAAACTGTCCGCCGGCTTTCTTTGTAAGCGCCACCTGTTTTGGTGTAACGACCGTGCCTGCGCCTATGTACATCTTGCCTTCAAATTCTTTTGCAAGCATTTCAATATTCGCCGCAATTTCTTCATCGCCGATTTTGCCGCTTGCATCATATGTGCATTCCACAAGGCGAATACCGCCGTCATACATTGCCCGCACAAGCGGAATCAGCTTTTCTTTTGCAACACCGCGTACAATGACAATAATCTTATATACGTTAATTGCATCTATACAATTTTGCATCGTTCTCTCTCCTTATTCGTTGATTGGCAAGCTCTTCACATGTTCCATCGTTAAAACTGCTTTTTGTGCAAGCAGCTTTTCACGAAGGCAAGCAACATCCACCTGCGCGGGTGTAATTTCTGCATCCAATGCCATAGATGCTGCGAGACCTGCCGCCTGCCCCATACTCATACACTGCGGCATCACGCGCACAGCGGCAAGTGCCGCCGCATCCATCGATGCACAGCGACCTGCAAACATCAGATTAGAAACCTCTGCACTCACCATAATGCCGTACGGAATGCCGAACGGCTCTTTTACGGTTTTAAACACCGTATTTCTGTCTGTGCCGGAATGAATATCGATTTTGTACGCACCGAGCGCAATCGTGTCATCGCCGATTACACCATCCAAAAGCATATCGCCGGTCAGGCAGGTTATGCCCTTAAATCGCCTTGTTTCGCGCACACCGAGCGACGGCGCAATCGAGGAAATAAAGCAATTTTCAAAGCCCGGTACATTTTCCTGAAGCACTTTTGTGAGCGCCGCTGCCTGCATTTGACCGTCAAGCTCCGCCTTCGTCAAATCAAAAATATCCGTTGCATCCGTATTTAAAAGGCGCGTGCTGTTCACATAAACCTCGCCCGGATTTACACTCTTGATATAAATGAGCGTATTGCGCTCAACGGGGCATTTGCCCGCCTCGCGCAAACGCGCAAAAATCTTGCTTAAGCCGACAAAAACGTGATTGTCGCTTGCGCGGAAATAATCCGCATCATAGCCCGGACGGTGGTCTATCGTTGCGCTGTAGGTCATTTCGTTCGGATGCGCTTCTATGTAGTCAAACAGCTTTGCTGTGTCGACATTTTCAAGCGTGTACATCACTGTCGGCGGCTGTAAAACGCCCGTGCCCGGTTGCCCTGACGCAAAGCTGCAATCTGCAAGATACGCAACATCACCGTCACCCGTGCAATCCAAAAACAAATCTGCCGTTACGCAGATTTCATTGCCCTTGCCATAGAAATACACCTTTGTAATTTTTCCGTTTTCCTTTTCCACGCGGCAGGCTTCCACGTGCAGAAGCACCTCAACACCTGCCTCACGGCACATTTCAATCGCTAGGATTTTAAACCCTTCCGGGTCAATGTTCGTAACCGAATTATGCTTCGGGCAGGTTCTGTGTCCAAAGCACTGCCCGCGCGTAGAAAGGCGGTTCACATATTCCTGCGCAATACCGCCGACAATGCGTCTGCCGTCCAAATCCAAAAAGCCCAAAAGCGGCAAACCGAGCGTTGCATTACCGCCGAGGTAACCATTCTTTTCAAGCAATAGCACCTTCTTGCCCGCACGAGCCGCCGTAATTGCTGCAGAAAGACCTGCAGGCCCGGCACCAATAACTGCAATTTCCGTATTTAATTCGATAATTCTTTTCATACAAGCGCCTCCTTGATTTGAGCAAGCAAAGCATTCATATCCACTTTTTCCGGATACGTTGCATCCACATCAATTCTCGTGCATTCCATTTTAAACTCCGCCATTCCCTGCTTTTCGAAAATGTCCGCAAAATCCTGACGCGTCATGCTTCTGTTCACATCATCACCAGGCTGCGGCGGATAGCGGTCAATAAACGTATGCCCCTGATGGCGAAGCTTTTGCTTGTCACGCTCGACATATCTTTGATAAAGCACATCTGCATCGCCGCCTAAAAATACATTTACACACTTACAGCCACAGCGCGAAATCATAGCCTGCACTGTCTTGGCGGCATCACTTCTGAAATTATTTACAATAATAAGCGACACACCCTTTTGTAAAAGCTTTTCCGTTGTCTGCAGCAAAATCGCATTGGATGCATAATCCAGCTTGCGCTTTTCAATGCGGTCTGCATAGCCAAGGTGGTCAAACAGCATTTCCTTCATTTCATCTTTTTCCAAAATCGGATAGCCGAACTGCTCGCTCAATTTCCGCGCAAGCGTTGTCTTACCGGCAGACGGCATTCCCGCAATAATAATCAAATCCATAACGTATCTCCTTTACAGTGACCACAAATATTGAAGACTTTCCTTAAATCTGCGGCATTCTTCGGCATTGTCTTTGTCTACCGCGCTGCTGCCGCAAATCATATCATAGAATTCCTCCATTGTTTCTTCCGATTTGTCTACACCGATGTCTGTGACACATTTCGGCATATTGTGCTTCTCCATCAAACGGAGCAGCAAGCTGTTGTTTTCAACCTCGCCGTTATAGTAATTTTGCAAAAGGAGACCCACGCCGACCATTTCACCGTGCAGATACGGTTTAGAGCGTTCCGGAAACAGTGTTCTTGCTGTTTCGTAAAATTTATGTGCCAGCGCACACTGGTTTGAGCCGCGCGCGATACCACTGATTACGCCGGTTGCCGCAATCGTTGTAAAAAGTACATTTTCCACATCAAAGGTAATCTTACCGGCTTTCATATCCGAAATGCATTTTTCAACCTTTGTTCTTAATAAGTTATAAGAATGCTTTGCCATAACGTGTGCATAATCAAGACCGATCGGATATTCTGCGTCCGAATCCGAATCAAAGCGCTGCTTGATTTCCAGATGCTTTGCAAGTGCATCAAACACACCTGCCAAAAACAGACGTATCGGCTGCTTTGCAAGAATTGCTGTATCCGCAATGACCGAATCTACCTCGTGTTTAAAGTGCTTTGTGCCGATTGCATGCCCCTCCGGCGTATAACGCACACTGACGGATGCATAAGACGCGCAGGTTGCGCTCGAGGTCGGAATATTCATCACCTTCGCGCCTGCAAAGTCAGCGCAAAGCTTGGCAAAATCCGAAATCACACCGCCGCCGACACCGATTACAACATCATAACCCTGCCGCACAGCAAGCGCAGCAAGCTCTTTTGCATCAATTTCATTGCACGTTCCGTTGTGCACTGCAATTTCATACTTTTTGCACACTTTGCTCACGCTGTCTATCATGGCATCCTGCGCAATTTTCAAGGTTGTATCGTCGCCGATGATGAGTGGCGCACTGCCAATACGCAGCACCTCTTCGCCGCACTTGCTGATATACCCCTCACCTTGAATATACCTTCCGCATCCTATTTTAAACGATTCTTCACGAATCGGCATAGATATCACTCCGTTTCAATTCAACTTTTCATAGACATATTTTAATTTTAATGTTAGAATGAAAATAAGTCAATTTGGAAAATTGATTAGAATTTCAGATTTATTGCTATTTCAGGTGATTATTATGATTTTTAATGCTTATGCAGACACTAGAGACGGTTTATTTGATATTGCGCTAAAAAACTGCGGTCATATTTTCGCGCAAAACGGCAGACAAATTTCTCGCCCAAACGGACGCGATGACTGGCTGTTGTTCTATGTTGCCAAGGGCAGTGAGCACTTTTTCTTGGACACGGAAACCGATGCAGACGAAGGCTCGTTTCTGTTTTATAAGCCGCACGAACGACAAGAGCACATCTATCTTGAAAACAAAACTGCCGAGTTTTACTATATTCATTTTTTTGCGCCGCCGGACTTTGATTTGTTCGGCTTTGAAAGCTCAAAGATTTACAAGGCAAAGCCAACAAGTGCCGTGTGTGACCTGTTTGAGGAAATCATAGGCGAGCTACAGACAAAGCTGCCATCCTACGAAAAAATCTGTGTAGCTAAATTTTTTAATTTGATTGGTCTTTTAGAAAGAAACACCGTAGCGCACGACCGACAGGAAAACAGATATTTTAACGCAATTTCCTTTGTGGTACAGTTGATGAACAGAGAATACGAAAAAAATTACACTTTGGAAGACTATGCCCAAATGTGCAAAATGAGCAAATTCCACTTCCTGCGCGTATTTAAAAGCATCACCGGGATTCCACCGCTCGAGTACAGAAACAAAATCCGCATCGAGCACGCAAAAACCATGCTCGAAGACAGCAATATGACCATCCGCGAAATCTGCACGCGCGTCGGTTACAATTCTCTATCCTACTTTAGCGATGCATTTAAGAAAGTCACGGGGTTTGCGCCGTCAAATTACCGACAGCACATAAAATAAAAATGAGCTACCTAAGGGCGTGCAACTTAGGGTGAAATCGGTTTTAGCCGGTAATTTACCGAAAATAGTGCACAAAAAATCTGCATTATACGCGAGTATGATGCAGATTTTTATGTTTCTCTTTCCGACAAAATTCCTCGTCTAAAACTACCGAAGGTACCTTAAAAGGGAATAGGTTGGATGAAGAGCAAGGCAAAAATGGTCGACATCCTTGCGGATATCGACCATTTTTAACACAGCTATTCGCCAAAATATTGCTTTTTAAGGCGTTTTATCTCTAAGGCGCACGCCCTTAAGGGTAGCTCATTTATTTCGTTTCACAAAACGCATCAAGCATCAAAATGCAAAATAAGCATTATAGATTTCCAAAAGATATTTTACTTGAATTTTCTTAATTTCAATCGGATTTGCGGCAATCAGATGCGAAAGCTCATAGTTGAACAGATACTGATAGTTTAAATCTTTCAAGCCACGCTTTACTTCATCCCACTTAATCGTCCCCGTATCAAACGGCATAATATGCATATCTCCACGATCCGGACCCTTGTTGTCGTGCACATGAATTGCACGAAGCCACTTCCCTGCCTGCATGATAAAATCGTATTGACTTCCGGATTGCGCCGTATGCAAATGTCCGGTGTCAAGACAAATGCCTATATGCTCAGGGTTGTCAACTGCCTTACACATTTTAAGCAAATGACCGGCGTCATAATCATGAATTCTGCTCAGGTTTTCAAGGCAAATCACCATATCTGTGCCTTCAATATGCCTAATGAGCTGATTAAATGCATCTACTCTGATGTCAAACCATTTCTCAATTGGTTCAAGATCCGTTCCGTAATGTGAGTGATGAATTACAGCTGCCTTAACACCAAGCTCATAAAACACCTCGAGGTTTCTTTTCAGATTATCAATTGCATATGTATTGTCCAGCGACGTGATATTACCCGGCCCCTGAATCAGCATATGCCCTTCCGGAATATGAAACCCCAGATCATCGATATATTTTCTGTATTCTTTTACATCCTTTTCTTTATTGAGAAACGGAGTATAATGATATCTGCTGATTTCAATATTGTTTACCCCTGCACCAACAAAGAAATCCGCCATTTGATAGCAGTCCATTTCTTTGACTAAACCCGACGAAAATGATGGTAACATTTAAAACACGCTCCTTGTTAAAATAACTTTTTATGTTTAATTTTAATCGTATTTAGAATACGACATCTGCTTTTTATACTCGCGCGGCGAATAACCTGTCAGTTGCTTGAATACACGTCCGAAATGCGTCAAG
>JAFQPV010000222.1 GCA_017411585.1 Clostridia bacterium
ATTGCTGCCTTTTTTTGTGAAAAGAATACTTTTCTCCGATACTTTGGCGCAAACACTATATGATATTTGCAATTCCATTTCGTATGTGATAAACTGTTTATGTCATTCAAGCCCATTTTGAATGCCTCCCTCGTTTTTATGTGCAGTTGGCAGACTGCATCATTAGTATATACGAGGGATTTTTTCTGTTCAACTATATAATTCTTACCGAACCACGCGTCTAACGCGTGGTTTTCATATACAACAAACGCGAACGGAAGTTTCCGTTCGCGTTTATTACGACTATACTATTATAACTCGTATCCTGCTTTAAATGCCTTCAAATTTGCTTCCAAGAATTTCTCCGGCACCGTTTCGCGCAATACCTTTTCCCATACATCGTATGCAATTTCCGTGTTCTTTGCCATAACGCCGATAAGCGCAACATTTACTGCCTTGGTATTGCCCGCCGCTTTTGCAATCGACAATGCATCTACCGATGTAATATCTGCTTTTGCAGAAAGCTTTTCCAAAATGTTTTCCGGATATTCCATTGCGCCTGTAATCACCGGCATCGGATCAATTCTCTGTGTATTGACAATCATCTTGCCGCCCTTTTTCAAAAACGGCAGCGCTCTGTAGGCTTCAAGCATCTCAAATGCCAAAATGATATCTGCCTCGCCGCGGTCAATCACCGGAGAATATACTGCATCGCCGAATTTTACGTAGGTTACCACGCTTCCGCCACGCTGGCTCATGCCGTGTACCTCAGAAATTTTCACATCGTGACCTTCGGAGATAACCGCGTTACCGATAATGCGGCTTGCCAAAAGTGTACCCTGGCCGCCGACACCGACAATCATAATATTCTTTGTCATAACTCAGTCCTCCTTTTCAATTGCACCAAACGGGCAGACATTTACGCACAGTCCGCAACCGTTACACTGTGTTTCATCAATTACAACCTCGTCACCGCGCACGGAAATTGCCGGGCAACCCAGCTTCATGCAAAGCTTACACTTCTTGCATTTGTCGCTAATTTTACAGTGACCGGTGTATTTTACTGTTTTCAAGAGTGCACACGGACGCTGCGCAATAATAACGCTCGGCTCGTCTGCCTCTGTTTCTTCTTTTACAACACGCTCAAAATCCTTTAAATCAAACGGATCAGCAACCACAACACGTTCTACACCGACGGCCTTTGCCAAAAGCTCCAAATCCACCTGTTTTGTCGGCTCTTTGCGGATGGTAAAGCCTGTGGTCGGGTTATCCTGATGCCCTGTCATACCCGTAATAGAGTTATCTAAGATAATAACGGTGTTGTTACCCTTGTTGTATACAATATCGATAAGGCCTGTAATACCGGAATGCATAAAGGTCGAGTCACCGATAACGGCAACGAGTTTTTTGTTAAACTCTGCACCACGCGCCTTTGCCATGCCGTGCGCACCACTTACGCTCGCGCCCATACAAACTGTCGTATCTACACTTGCAAGCGGCGCAACTGCACCAAGTGTATAGCAGCCGATATCACCGGAAACGGTAAGACCGAGCTTCTTCAACACATAAAATGTACCTCTGTGCGGACAGCCTGCACACATTACCGGCGGACGTACCGGAATCGTTTCACCGATTTCCGCAAATTCCGCACCTTCCTCTCCGAGAACAACCTTCTTAATCATCGTCGGTGTATACTCGCCGAGAAGTGTGAACGCATCCTTACCGACAACCTCCAAACCGAGTGCGCGGCAATGGCTTTCTATCACCGGATCAAGCTCTTCAATCACAACGACTTTTTCGTGCTTTGCGACAAAGTCTTTGATTAATTTCTCCGGCAGCGGATATACCATACCGAGCTTTAAATAGCTGACCTTATCCCCGAGTGCTTCCTTTGCATACATATGCGCAACGCCGGAGGTAATAACGCCGATTTTATCTGTGTTCACTTCTGTGGTATTAAACGGACATTCCTCAGCATATGCAGCAAGTGCCGCCATGCGCTCCTCAACCACAACGTGGCGCTTAATCGCATTGCCCGGCATCATAACGTTCTTTGCCGGATTCTTTTCATAATCCTTGAGCGGCTGCTCCACGCGATCACAAAGCTCCACCAATCCCTGCGAATGCGATACACGTGTCGAAAGACGGATAATCACCGGTGTATCATACTTTTCACTTAATTCAAACGCTGCCTTTGTATATTCCTTACACTCCGGGCTGTCCGCCGGCTCAAGCATCATAATCTTCGATGCCTTTGCATAATGTCTGGAATCCTGTTCATTCTGCGAAGAATGCATGCCCGGGTCATCTGCTACGCAGAACACCAAGCCGCCGTTTGCACCGATGTAGCTTACGGTAAACATCGGGTCTGCCATAACATTCATCCCGACATGCTTCATACACGACATACTTCTTGCACCTGCAATAGATGCACCAATTGCAACCTCTGCCGCCACCTTTTCATTTGTCGACCACTCTACATGCGGTTCAGGGTATTTTGCCATACATTCCGTAATCTCCGTACTCGGTGTGCCCGGGTACGATGCAACCACGCGAACGCCTGCTTCCCAAGCGCCTCTTGCAACCGCGTCATTGCCAATGAGTAACTTTTTCATGGTTCTCCTCCTATATAAATACTTGTTTTTATTTAATCTGTGCCGCAACCAAGCTTTCACCGCAATAGATTTCGCGAAGCTTCGGCTTTTCAATCTTACCGGTAGGATTTCTCGGTACCTCGGCAAAAATTATCTTTCTCGGACGCTTATACTTCGGCATCGCACGGCAGAAATTATCCATCTGCTCTTCTGTGCAGCTAGCGCCTTCCTTAAGTTCAATAATCGCCGCCGCAATTTCACCGAGTCGTGCATCCGGAAGACCGATGACCGCAACATCCTTTACAGCAGGGTTGGTGCGAATAAAGTCTTCAATCTGTACCGGATACAGGTTCTCACCGCCACTGATGATAACATCTTTTTTACGGTCAACAAGGAAAATGAAACCATCCTCATCCTCCTGTGCCATATCACCGGTAAACAACCAACCATCACCTAATACTTCATTAGTGGCTTTTTCATCATGATA
>JAFQPV010000223.1 GCA_017411585.1 Clostridia bacterium
GTAACTAAAATCTGTGGATTTTTATAGCCCGTTGAAAGCAAGGAATTAATCGCACGTATTAAGGCGGTGCTTCGCCGCTATGAATCCGGCAGCACACACGCCGACAAAGAGATTGTGTACAACAATCTGTCTGTTAACATTTCGAACTACGAGCTGGTTATCGAAGGCAATCAGATTGATATTCCTCCAAAAGAGCTGGAGCTTTTATATTACCTTTGCTCCAATCCGAACCGTGTGTTTACACGTGAGCAGCTTTTAGAAGAGGTTTGGGGCTTCGATTATTTCGGTGACTCCAGAACTGTGGACGTGCATGTAAAGCGTCTTCGCGAAAAATTGGAAGGGCACGAAAAAAATTGGTCGCTCAAAACCGTTTGGGGCGTCGGCTACAAGTTCGAGGTGAAATAAGCTTTGCGTAAAACCATTTTTAAACAAATGATGTGGTCTACCCTGCTTTTGCTTTTAATTATCTTTTTGCTGCTCGGTGCCATTATGTTTAACCTGTTCGGCACCTACGCTACAAATGAAAAGGCAGAAACACTGACCGTAACTGCAAAAAACATAGCAAATTATACGCTCAACTGGAACCAGCTGCACCGACAGTATGCAACTACAAAAAGTGCATATAATTCAACTATCGACGCAATTGGCAACACTACGGATACAGAGATTATTGTCGCCAATGCAGACGGTTATGTGTTCTCCAGCAGCACAAATACGGCAACAATGCCTGCAAGAATTCCGGACAGCTATATGGACGATGCGCGCGCGGGCAACATTGCTCGTTTCACCGGCACTTTAGACGGCATTTTTGCAGACAAGGTATTAACCGTTGCCTATCCCATCAAATATGAAACCTACGTAATCGGCGTTGTCTTTACAAACGCTTCCGTACCAAGGCTGCAAAGTAGTAAAATGGAATTGTTCCGTATGTTTCTGATTGTAAGCTTATTTGTGTTTGCAATTGCAATCTTAATTATGTATATTTTGTCTCAAAAAATGACAAAATCTATAAAAGATATCCGAAACGCAGCGCGCATGCTTGCTGCGGGGCATTATGAAACACGCGCAAAAATCACGGGCAACGATGAAATTGCCGAGCTTGGGCGCACATTTAACCATATGGCAGCATCCCTTCAAAAGCTCGATGACACACAATCCACATTTATTGCCAATGTATCGCATGAGCTTCGTACGCCGATGACAGCGATTGCAGGCTTTACGGAAAACATATTAAACGGCACAATTCCGCCGGAGCAACATAGTAAATATCTGCAAATTGTTTTAGATGAGTCCCGACGTCTGTCGCGTATGGTAACCGATATGCTGGACCTTTCTAAAATCAGTTTAGGACAGTTTAGCCTCAGCAAATCCGCATTCAATATTGCAGAGATGCTGCGTTTGATTATCATTCAATACGAAAGTAAAATTGAAGACAAGCATTTAGATGTTTCCATCGAATTTGCGCAAGACCCGATAACTGTATTTGCGGATCGCGATTCAGTGACACGTGTTATCACAAACATTTTAGACAATGCAATCAAATTTTCCGACCCGTGCGGCAGATTGAGTATCAATGTTATCACGCGCGAAGGAAAAGCCTTTGTTGCAATTGCAAACGAAGGTATCGGCATCGATCCTGAAGATATTGGCCATGTGTTTGACCGTTTCTATAAAACGGACAAATCCAGAAACGACAAAAAAGGAACGGGTCTCGGCTTATATCTTGTGCATAATCTTCTGACACTGCACGGCGAAACCATCGCCGTAAAAAGCGAGGATTTAAAAGACGAGGACTTCGGCGGCAGCACAAATCATCCTGCACGCCGCACAACCTTTGTTTTCTCACTTGCACTCGGAAAATAATTGAATCCGTAAGCTCTAA
>JAFQPV010000224.1 GCA_017411585.1 Clostridia bacterium
ATAAAAAGCTTTATGCGCCTGAGGTGCGTGAGGCGGTGGATGATGAGTTGAAGGCCTTTGCGGAAAATACCGTAAAGGAAGTGGAAGCGAAGATGGAAGAGCTTCGCGTTGCCGATGCCCTTGAAGCGATTATCTCGCTTGCACGCCGCTCAAACAAGTACATCGACGAAACTGCTCCGTGGGTGCTGGCAAAGGATGAAAACGGCAAGGAAAGACTCAAGGCCGTTATGTATAACTTAATCGAGTCCATCCGCATTATTGCAATCTGCCTTGAAAGCTTTATGCCGGAAACCGCAAAGAAGATTTACGAGCAGATTGGTGCAACCAAGACGGATTGGGAAAGCGCGAAGGTATTTGGCGCAACCGAGCCGGGCACAAGCGTAGGTACGGCAGTGCCGATGTTTGCGCGTATGGATGAAAAGAAAAAGCTCGAGGAAATCGAGGCATTTAACTTAAAGAAGTATCCGAAGAAGGAAGAAAAGAAGGCGGCAAAGAAGGAAGAAAGCGCGCCGGCGGAAATCACTATCGACGATTTTGCAAAGCTGGATTTGCGCGTGGCAAAGGTGCTTTCGGCAGAAAAGATTGAAGGCGCGGACAAGCTTTACAAGCTGCAGGTGGATATGGGCAGCGAGCAAAGACAGATTGTTTCCGGCATCGCCAAGCACTACACGCCGGAAGAACTGGTCGGCAAAAATGTGGTTGTCATTGCAAACTTAAAGCCGGTGAAGCTGCGCGGCGTAGATTCCTACGGTATGATTTTGGCGGCAGCCGATGATAAAACCTTAAAGGTGTGCACATTAGACGGCGATATGCCTGCCGGCACACAGGTTCGATAATAGGGGGTACAAAACAATGCAGAATATGGGTTTAAATGAAATCAGAGAGAAGTTTTTAAGCTTCTTTGAAACGAAAAACTGTTTAAGACTCGACAGCTTTTCGCTCGTGCCGAAGAATGATGCGAGCTTGCTTTTAATCAACTCCGGTATGGCACCGATGAAGAAGTGGTTTACCGGTGCAGAGGTACCGCCGAGAAAGCGCGTGACCACCTGCCAGAAGTGTATCCGCACACCGGACATTGAGAGCGTTGGTAAAACTGCAAGACACGGTACATTCTTTGAAATGCTCGGCAACTTCTCGTTTGGCGACTACTTTAAGCACGAGGCAATTGCCTGGGCTTGGGAGTTTTTAACAAAGGTTATGGAAATTCCGGAGGATGTGCTCTGGATTACCGTATATGAAGAGGACGACGAGGCACGCGACATCTGGATTAACGAAATCGGTGTAAATCCGGAGCGCGTTGTGAAGATGGGCAAGGCGGACAACTTCTGGGAGCACGGCACAGGCCCGTGCGGTCCGTGCTCGGAAATTCATGTCGACCGCGGCATCGAGCACAGCTGTGGCAAGCCGGACTGTAAGCTTGGCTGCGACTGTGACCGTTTTATGGAGGTTTGGAACCTCGTATTTACGCAGTTTGATAAAGACGAGGACGGCAACTACAACCGCCTCGCAAACCCGAACATTGATACAGGTATGGGTCTTGAAAGACTTGCCTGCATCATGCAGGGCGTAAACAACCTCTTTGAGGTGGACACCGTGCAGGATACGATGAAGCACATCAGCCGTATCGCCGGTGTAAATTATACAGACGACAAAAAGACAGACATTTCTCTGCGCGTAATCACAGACCATATCCGCAGTACGGTTATGATGGTTTCCGACGGCGTAATTCCGTCGAATGAAGGACGCGGCTATGTATTGCGCAGACTGCTTCGCCGCGCGGCAAGACACGGCAGACTCTTGAATATCAAGGGCGAATTCTTGTATACAGTAGCGGATACTGTAATCGACGCATCCAAGCAGGGCTATCCGGAGCTGGATGAAAAGAGAGAGTACATTAAGAAGGTTATCCGCATTGAGGAAGAAAAGTTCTCTAAGACGATTGAGGCCGGTCTTTCCATTTTGAATGATTATATTGAAGCTACAAAGGCAGCAGGCGCTGATACCTTAAGCGGCGCGGATGCGTTCAAGCTCAATGACACATATGGTTTCCCGATTGACTTAACCGTTGAAATCTGCGAAGAGCAGGGACTTCAGGTGGACCGAGCAGGCTTTGATGCGGCACTCAAGCAGCAGAAGGATACCGCACGCGCGAACCGCAAGGACGGCTCGAGCTGGGATGATGATTCCGCTGTAAGCATCAAGGCAGAGGCAACCAAGTTTGTCGGCTACGATGCACTCGAGGCGAAAAGCGAGGTTGTCGGCATCGTTGCAGATGGCAACGCTGTTGACGCTATCGGCGCAGGCGAGGAAGGCATCATTGTTGTAAAAGAATCTCCGTTCTATGCAGAGATGGGCGGCCAGTCGGGTGATATCGGCTCGATTACTGGCGCTAACGGCAAGGCAACGGTTGTAGACACAAAGAAAAACGGCGACGATATCTACTTCCACATCGTAAAGGTAGAGGAAGGCTCGATTTCTATGGGCGATGCGGTAACACTTTCCGTTTGCAAGAAAAACAGAATGGCTGTTTGCCGCAACCACTCCACAACGCACCTTCTACACAAGGCTTTAAAGGAAGTGCTCGGCACACATGTTGCGCAGGCAGGTTCTGAGGTGACGGCGAAGCATCTGCGCTTCGACTTCTCGCACTTTGAAGCGATGACCGCAGACGAAATTAAGGCAGTAGAAGCAAAGGTAAACGAAGCCATTTTAGAGGCTATGGATATTACCGTACAGGAATTAAATATTGAGGACGCGAAAAAGCTCGGCGCAACAGCGCAGTTTGGCGAAAAGTACGGCGAGACGGTAAGAGTCGTATCGATGGGCGATTATTCCGTAGAGTTCTGCGGCGGTACACATCTTACAAATACCGCGCAGGCAGGTCTGTTTAAGATTATTTCCGAAAACGGCGTTGCAGCCGGTGTCAGAAGAATTGAAGCCGTAACCGGTGCGGGCGTGCTTGCACAGTTAAACGGCGCACTCGCTACGATTGCAAATGTTGCAGATGCAATCAAGAGCACCGTGCACGATGTTGAGGCAAAGGCAGCGGCTGTTGTTGAAGAAAATAAGGGCTTAAAGCGCGAGCTGGAGAGCATCAAGAGCAAGATGGCAAATGCATCGCTCGGCGATTTGCTCGATAAGGCTGCAGACATCAGCGGCGTGAAGCTGGTAGCGCAGCGCCTGGCTGACGGGCTGGATATGAACGCACTGCGCGGCGCAGGCGACAACTTAAAGCAAAAGCTCGATTGCGGCGTACTGGTGCTCGCTTCCGCGGCAGACGGCAAGGTGAACATCGTATGTATGGCGACGGCGGATGCCGTAGCCAAGGGCGCACACGCGGGCAACATCATCCGCGAGGTTGCCAAGACCTGCGGCGGCGGTGGCGGCGGTAAGCCGGACAGCGCGCAGGCAGGCGGTAAGGATGCAAGCAAGCTTGACGAAGCGCTCAAGGCTGCTGAAGCTGTGCTTGCAGGGCAAATCAAATAAGCGGAGGTACACGGCTATGGATTGTATTTTCTGTAAAATCATCGCAGGCGAAATCCCATCGACCAAGGTTTACGAGGACGATTTGATTTATGCCTTCCGCGATATCAATGCGCAGGCACCGGAGCATGTGCTCATCGTGCCGAAAACGCACATTGCATCCGCAAATGAAATTACCGCAGAAAACTGCGCGGTCGTAGCGCACATCTTTGCCAAAATCGGCGAGATTGCGGCATTGGTCGGCATTAAGGACGACGGCTATCGCATCATCAACAACTGCGGCAAAAACGGCGGTCAGACCGTAATGCACTTGCATTTTCATTTGCTCGGCGGCAAGGATTTAGGCGAAAAACTGGTGTAAAAGTATGTCAAGCGTCGGCAATGTGCCGACGCTTGATTTGGTTGGAAGGTTTTTGGGACAAACTTGATGTGAGCAATTGTGTTGCATAAGCAACACAATGAATTGCCTGACGGCATGAATTGAAAATTAAAATTTTCATGAATTGAGCCTTGTGGCTCATGAATTGCACCTTTGGTGCATTTTGAGGCAATTCAATTCATGGAGCATAGCGAGAATTCATGGCAGAGCCAATTCATGACAACGAAGTTGTCAATTCATTTAAAATGGTTTTGCATCTAAACCCTATGTCTCGCAATATGGATATGTCGAATGTTGTCGAAAGGAAGTGATTGGATGAAGAAAACAATAACAGCGTTAAGTATTATTTGTATATTAGTAATTGTAATAATTGCACTATTGTATTTATTTGTTCTTTCGGGTGCATTTTCTATATTAATGTCTAAACCACCAGAACCTCAAATAACATACGGCGAATTTCCTTTTAGCATTACATATGAAGTTAATGGTGAAATAAGAGTTTATGAAGATTCTCTTATTTGTGAGTATGCAGGTATTGAAAGCAGGGGTGCTGCGGGCAAATATAGAATATGGACTTCGAAACTAAAAAGTGGGAATGTAAATATATGTCTATTGAAAGTTGCTGATTCAGAATTGACATACGAAATTTCAACATCTGCAGGTTTGCCAGAATACTATATGGGAGATTTTCAGTATGGTCAAGACAGATATGACTATGAAAGTGTTATGCATGATGAAAGATATTTGGGATATAGAGAATTGAAAAATGATGAAGTTATAAATAGCTATTCTATAGAAAAAGAAAAGGTTTTTGAGAAGTTTAAATTAAGGATTATTGAAAGAAAATATAGCCAACCTATCGAAAACAAATTTGAATAGTTTTTTGATATAAAAATAAGTTGCATCTAAATCTTATGCCTCGCAATTGCGGTGCATAGCATCGAAGCTAAATGTGCTTTGCACGCTGAAAGCGAAGTTGATTTAGCTGCTTCAAAGGCGTTATTTCGCTGCGGAGCAAAGCGGAATGGTTTAGCTTTGAAAGTAAAAACAGAGAAGGGGAAACAAATATGTGGTTTGCATTTGCGCTGTTGTCTGCGATATTTGCAGCGCTCACTTCGATACTGGCAAAAATCGGTATAGAGGGAGTGAATTCAACCTTAGCAACAGCAATAAGAACAGTGGTAGTTGTAATAATGTCTTGGGGAATGGTGTTTCTTACAAATGCGCAGGGTGGAACACTGGATATTGGCAAAAAGAGCTGGTGGTTTCTTATTCTTTCGGGATTGGCAACGGGGGCATCGTGGTTATGTTATTATAAAGCCCTGCAAATAGGTGAAGCATCCAAGGTCGTTCCCGTTGATAAACTGAGTGTTGTAATTACATTGGTTTTAGCTTTTGTTTTCTTGCATGAGCAATTTACGACCAAGTCATTGATTGGATGTGTTCTTATCGGTTTAGGAACATTACTTATGGTTATATAAATACGAAATTATTTACATAATTTTTTAAGCTTATTATACCGCGGATTATTGATAAATCGCATTGGTATCCGGGGTATACGGTCTTTATAGTATTTTGTTGGAAAGAGAGGTCTGCTATGAGAAAAACATATGTAACATCTATGCCGAACCATATTGGTGCATTTTTAAAAGCAAGCAAGTGCTTTTCGGCGTTAGGTATTAACATTACCCGCGTAAGCTACAACAAGGCGGTGGATTCGCATACATTGTTTATAGACGCAGAAGGAACTGAGGCGCAGCTGAAAAAAGCAGACAGCGAGCTTGAAAAGATTGGTTATCTCCAAAATAATCATTCGAAAACGAGTATTGTTTTATTGGAGTTTTGCCTGAAAGATATTCCGGGAAGCGTTACGGATGTTTTGACGCTTATTGACAGCTTCAATTTTAATATATCGTATATAAGCTCGCAGGAAAACGGAACAGATTATCAGTATTTTAAAATGGGGCTGTATGTTGACGATTCTCAAAAAATATCTGAGTTTTTGAAGGAAGTCGAAAAAATATGTAAAGTTCGGATTATAGACTATAACAGCGCAGAGAAGGTTTATGATAACAGTATTTTTTATAACACATATGTTATGGCGCTGTCACAAACTATGGGGTTGAGCGCGGATGTAAGCAAGGCGCTTTTGGTCAATGTAAACCTTGCAATGCAGACATTAGATGAGCAGGGCTTGTCTCCGTATCGGACATTTGACAGCATCAGCAAGTTTGCGGAATTGCTCGGCGCTTCCAAAGGCAAGCAATTTTCGCCGCGCATCAGCACGCATAAGATTACGGAAAACACAGAAATAATTCTGATAGAGCCGCCGTGCGGAAGCAATACCATGATTATAAAGAGCAATGGTCATATTCTGTTTGTGGACAGCGGATATGCCTGCTACAAAGAAGAAATGGAAAGCATTTTCAAAAAAATCATTCCGGATTATGAAAAAATGAAAAAGGTTATACTTGTAACCCATGCGGATGTTGACCATTGCGGACTTCTGCCCATGTTTGACGAGGTTATTGCCAGTAAAAAAACCGCGGTGTGCCTGAAAAATGAGTATAACGGCAAAAACGGATACAGAGAAGAAAATCCGCTGCATAAACCTTATATCAACATTTGTAAGCTGCTTACTTCGTATCAATGCACAAATCCTGATAAAGTCACGGCTTTGTGGGAGAACACAAGAGAAAGTACAGAGCCGCTTACGCAAATTGGGTTTTATGATTTTGAGGAGTTGCACTTTGAAGTATATGAGGGCAAGGGCGGACCCCTTCCCGGGGAAATTGTGCTTATTGATTATCAAAACCATATTGCAATTACGGGAGATATTTACATAAATATGCACGGACTTACCCCGCAGCAGGCAGAATATAATCAATATGCCCCTATTCTTATGACCTCTGTCGATAC
>JAFQPV010000225.1 GCA_017411585.1 Clostridia bacterium
GAACGCTTCTGTCCGATGGCAACATAGATGCAGATAACATCCTTGCCCTTTTGATTGATAATGGTATCGGTTGCGATAACCGTTTTACCTGTCTGTCTGTCGCCAATAATCAGCTCACGCTGACCGCGACCAATCGGAATCATCGAGTCGATTGCCTTTATAACGGTCTGCAGCGGTACGCTTACGGATTTTCTTTCAATAATACCCGGTGCAGCACTTTCAATCGGGCGCGTTTTGTCCGTTTCAATCGGACCCTGCCCATCAATCGGATGACCGAGCGCATCTACAACACGACCAATCAGCGCTTTGCCGACCGGCACCTCTACGACTCTGCCCGTACGCTTTACAATGTCGCCTTCGCGGATACCGGCATCGGTACCGAGAATTACGACGCTGACAAAGCTTTCCTCCAGATTGAGTGCCATACCGAATTCACCGTTTGCAAACTCCAAAAGCTCGTTTGCCATACAGTTATCGAGCCCGTGCACCTTTGCAATACCGTCACCGACTTCGATGACGCTGCCGGTTTCCTTCTGCTCGATTTTATTTTCATAGTTTTTAATCTGGTCTATAATAATTTTGCTGATTTCATCTGCCTTCAGCTGCATTGTCTCACCATCTTTCTGCCGGGCATTATTTGCTAAGCCCGATTTGTTTCTCCAGCGCGCTGAGCTTTGCTTGCACAGATGCATCGATCTGCTTATTTGCCAAACGAATGGTCAAGCCACCCAAAATCGCCGGATCTACTTTGTTTTCAAGCACAATGGTTTTGCCCGTCATCGCTTCCAGCTTTGCCTTCAGCTTTTCAGTCAAGCGCGCATCCATCGGCACCGCCGTAACGGCAAGCGCCTGTTCAATATTGTGCTCTGTATTATACTGCTTTACATATGCCTGCCGCACAGCTGCAAAGGTATGCATCTGCTTCTTTTCGGCAAGAATTTTCAAAAAATTGTTTGTGTACGGATGGATATGCTGCGCAAATGCAGTTTCGACAAGCGTACATTTTTCCGCCAGTGCAACCGTCGGTGTATCCAACAAGCGTACATACTGCGGGTGCTTTTCCAAAACCTCTGCGACCAACGCTAAATCCGCATAAATACGCTCGTCAATGCCTTCCGCTTTTGCAAGCGCATATAAAGAGCCTCCGTACAGCGTGGAAAACTCTGTCATAGCGTATCACCCATTTCATCCATACACTTTTCAATCAGCGCACTCTGCGCAGCTGCATCCAAATCCTTTTCGATAACCTTGGATGCCATCAACACTGCCATCGAGCATATTTCGCCCTTCGCTTCTTCAACGGCGGCCTTCTGCTCGCGCGCAATGCGCGCCTGTGCACCTTCTATCATCGATGCTGCCTGCGCCTGCGAATCGCTTACAATCTGATCGGCGCGCGCCTGTGCATTCTGCACGGCATCTGCAACAATCGATTCCGCCTGCGTTTTTGCATTCGCAAGCTTCTCGGTATATTCCGTTTCCATTGCCTTTGCATGGTCGCTTGCTGTTTGTGCATCCTCGTACATTTTGCCCACTTCGTCCTCGCGCTGCTTAATGATATTCATAATCGGCTTAAACAGCAGCTTTTTGACAAGTAAAAACAAAATAAGCAGGTTTGCCCAAGTAAAAATCAGCGTCCACAAATCCGGCGGAATGGAAACAAACTGTAATGCCTTATCCATGTTCTGCCTCCAAAACGTTTTTGGTTTTTACAAAAGGTTAATAAGCGGATTTGCAAACAGCAAAATCATAGCGACAACCAAACCGTAAATACCGGTCGACTCTGCTACGGCACAGCCCAAAAGCATCGTAGACATAATATCGCCCTTTGCCTCCGGCTGACGGCCTACTGCCTCAGCACCCTTACCTGCAGCATAGCCCTGACCGATACCCGGACCGATACCTGCGATCATTGCCAGACCTGCACCAATTGCCGATGCTGCTAAAATAATTGCTCTTTCCATGTTTTTTTCCTCCTTATATTTACATTATTAAAAATTGCCTTATTCAACACCCGATACGAACGACATCGTCAGCATACAGAAAATGTATGCCTGCAGAAAGCCCGTAAACAGGTCAAAATAAATCGAAAGCATGGCAGGTAAACCCACCTGCAAAATCGGTATGGAATTAATAAACTCCACCGGGATAAACGATAAAATCGTACTACTGAGCGCACCGAGCGCACTGTAAATCAAAGTTGAAATGACGATACCGGATGCGATATTACCGAAATGACGGAATGCCATCGAAATCGGGTTTGCAATTTCACCGATGATGTTCATCGGCAGCATCACCGCAACCGGCTGCACAAAGCTTTTCAGCCAGCCGCCAAGTCCGTTTATGCGGATATTGTTGCCCTGCACCAGAACAAAGGTCACCAGTGCCCAACCGAGCGTTGTATTCAAATCGCCGGTCATTGGGCGCATACCGAGCAGTGACGACAAACTGCCCAAAACGGAAAATGCAAACAGCGTACCGATATAAGGCGCAAAGCCAATGTACTTCTCACCCATAGTATCGCGCACCATATTGGTTGCCATCATAACCAATTTTTCAGCCACAATCTGCTTTTTGCTCGGATTACGCAATTTTAAGCCATGCGTCAGCCAAATGCACAAAAGCACAATTACCGCCATGATAATCCATCCGTTGACCACAGTTTCTGTAATGTGAAAGCTACCCCATTCAAACAGAATTTTCGGTCCGGATACACTTATATTCATTTTTCCTGCTCACCTCCGTCTTTCTTAAGCTGTCCAACAAGCGAATGCCCCGTAATCACCAAACGTGGGAAGATTAACGGAATTGCCGTTGTAAATATGTTCAGCCACGGCATCTTGATTGCAAGAAACATCGCCGCCGCTATAATCGCCAAACGGCAATAGTAGCCGCTCACCATCGAAAGTTTGGCACCGGATTCACTTTTGTCGACAGCCTTTTGCACATTGAGTGCCGTCAGAAAAAAGTTCACAATCGCGCACAAGCTTCCGAGCACCGTTCCCAAAAGCATCGGTATATGCACCCCGAAAGCAATCCAAACAACCAAGGCTTGCAGCACTGCGAGCATCAAAACACCAATCGCTACTTTTTTAATTTCCCGCACAAGCGCCTTGTCCATACGCTTTCCTCACTTCTTCGTCATTTTCTTAATAACGCTCATCAAATTCGAAATGCCGGCACCGACACCGAGCACCACACCCAAAATCACAACCCAGCTGCCCAGGTTATAATAGCGCTGCAGCCATCCGCCAATAATGATGCAGCTGGCAACCGGTACCAAAATCTGCAAGCCAAACTGTGTCAGCATTGCTGCAGCTTTTAATATTTCAATACGACTCTTCTTCATTACGCCATAAAGTCCTCAACGCGCTTGTCCGTGATGCCGAACTCGTACAAGAGCGCTTCCACGATACGCGCAGATGCGTTACCGTCACCGTAAGGATTTGCAGCCTGTGCCATCTTGTCATAAGCCGCCTTGTCATCCAAAAGCTCTTTTGCAAGCTTCAAAATAACATCCTTATCTACACCGGCAATCTTCACCGTACCGGCTTCAACAGCTTCCGGACGCTCTGTCTCGTTACGCAGCACCAATACCGGCTTTGCTAAAGACGGTGCTTCCTCCTGCAGACCGCCGGAGTCGGTCATAACCATAAAGCAGCGCGCCATTGCGTTGTGTAAATCATCTACGTTCACCGGCTCGATTAACGATACGCGGTCAAGACCGCCCAAAATATCAAATACAACCTCGCGTACAGCCGGATTTAAGTGTACCGGATACACAAGCTGAATGTCTTCGTAGGTTTCTACGAGCTCCTTTAAAGCATAGCAAATGTTCTTTAATGGCTCGCCTAAGTTTTCACGTCTGTGCGCTGTAACCAACACAACGCGGCGTGCGTTAAAGTCAAGGTTTCTCAAGGTTTCATCCGTAAAGGTATAGTCCTCACGCACTGTGCTCTTGAGCGCATCAATTACAGTGTTACCCGTGATATAAATCTTTGCCGGGTTGATGCTTTCCTTGAGCAGATTATTCTTGTTCGACACCGTCGGCGAGAAATGATAGTCCGCAATTACGCCTGTCAGGCAACGGTTCATTTCCTCCGGGAACGGCGAATACTTGTCGTATGTACGAAGACCTGCTTCGACATGACCGACCTTCACCTGATTGTAGAACGCTGCAAGTGCGCCGGCAAAGGTGGTGGTTGTGTCACCGTGCACCAAAATTACATCCGGCTTCTCCTGCTTAATAACCTCGTCAAGACCTGCAATCACGCGGTTGGTAATGCCGACCAGTGTCTGGCGGTCCTTCATGATATCCAAATCGTAATCCGGTACCACGCCGAACATTTCAAGCACCTGGTCAAGCATCTGACGATGCTGCGCTGTTACACAAACTTTTGCATCAATATATGGACATTTCGCAAGCTCAATTGCAAGCGGTGCCATCTTAATCGCTTCCGGTCTTGTGCCGAAAACGGTCATTGCCTTAATTTTCTTTTGCATTGTCGTCTCCCCCTAATTCCTCATTTTCTTCTGTAATCTCAATATCCTGCACAGTCATCTGTACATTATCGTCGCTCTTCTTTGCTTCCTGCGCTGCAATCATTTCTTCAAAGTGCTCCTTGCGCTTTGTCAAAACACTGCCGCCAAACACAAAGACCAGTACGCAAATCAGTAAAATCAATGTACGCAGTGCGCTGCTCTCCGCAAGCACAACCGCCGCAAGCCCCAGTACGCCACTGATGGCATACAGGATAAACACGGTCTGTTTTTGCGAAAAGCCCATATCCACCAAACGGTGATGAATA
>JAFQPV010000226.1 GCA_017411585.1 Clostridia bacterium
CCATTCCCGGACTGAAGTTTTCCTTAAAGGAAGCGCTCATCAGCAACGAGTGGGACATTGTCACCCTGCAGCAAGTCAGCTGCTTTTCCCCGGATTACAAAACCTATCAGCCGTATTTAGACGCATTGGCAGAGTTTGTGCGCAAATACGCGCCGCAGGCAAAAATCTATATGCACCATGTTTGGGCATATGCGGATGGCTCTCCGCTTTTAGAAAAATACAACTTCAAATCCGCCAAGGATATGTATGAAAAGGGTAAAAAGGCGTATGCAAAAGCGGCAAAGGCAATTCACGCCGACGGCATCATCCACAGCGGTGACGCAATGCAGGCGGCGCTCAAAAAGGGCGTAGAAAAAATCCACCGCGACACCTATCACGCGACCTACGGCTTTGGCAGATACCTGCTCGGTCTGGTATGGTACAAGACCTTGACCGGCAACTCGGTTTTGGAAAACACACTTAATGAATTCGACGAACCGATTTCCGAAAAGGAAATTGCAATCGCAAAGGAAATTGCAGAAAAAATAAAATAGAAAATTGCAAGTGCTAAATCGCACTTGCAATTTTTTCTTATTCTAATTCATCATCCTGAATACCTGCAGCCGCAACAGCAAGTCGTGCGGCAAATATCGGCAAGGATTCAATATAGGCAAATTCGCCTAAGGTATGTATGCCGCCACCGCAGATACCTAAGTTGTCCGCTGTCGGAATGCCGGCGGCGCTGATGTATGCCACATCCGAGCCGCCAAAGCGCATCACCGGCTCGCAAACCGGAAGCTTTGCTTCATTCCAGTATATATTGAGCGCTTCTACGAGCGCAACATTTGTATCCTTTCTCGGCATGGAAATGCGGCTGCTTAACAGCGTAGCGGTTGCGGTTGTGCCTTCTACAAAAGCGGTGTTTGCAATCTTGTGCACAAGCGCATCAACCTCTTTCATTTGTGCATCGTCGGCAAAGCGCGTGTCAACCGTGAAGGTGCAATGTTCCGGCACCGTGTTTTCCGCGCTGCCGCCGGAAATAATGCCACAGCTTACGGTGATGCCATCCGGGTCCTGGTTTTTCTCCAGCTCGACGATTTTCATCGCTGCTTCGCGGATGGCGCTGATGCCTTCAGTGCATACAGAGGCGTGGCAAGCCTTGCCCGTGATTTCGATTTTATACTTGGCAATGCCCTTTCTTGCAATGCAGGCGTTGTCATAGCGTTTGTTGCCTTCGAGATTCAAAAAAGCAACGCAGCCCTTCGCCTGCTCAATCATATAATAAATCGTTGTTTTGTTGCTGGTACGGCTGCTGTTTTCCTCGTCGCTTTGGAGTATCAGCTTGACCGGACGGTCTTTAAAGCCGCATTCTTCGAGCGCGTGCATTGCCATAAATGCCGTTACCGCGCCGCCTTTGCAGTCCGCAACGCCCGGGCCGATGAGCTTGTCGTCTTCGATGCGTGCAGCAGGCGTGCCAAAGCTGCCGAGCGGGTGCACGGTGTCCAAATGTGCAGACAGGCAAAACGGCTTGCCCGGTGCATCCGGGTTTAAGGTGATGCAGACTGCATCACCGGACACAGGCTGCTTTTGAATATCTATTTTCCATCCGCGCTCTTTCGCCTTGTTTATGAACATATTGCTGCACATATCCACGCCGGTTTTATAGTCTGTCGGGCTTTCGCAGTTGACAACCTCCATCCAGAATTGCAGATATTCTTCTTTCAGGTCTTCGATTTTTGCAACAATTTTTTCAAAATCCATTTGACTGCCTCCATGGGAAAAAGGGCGAAGAAAACTTCGCCCTTCATTTTTTTAATATTCGATTGTACCTTCAAATACAAGCTCTGCATTACCTGTAAGATAAACGGCTTTGTCGGTGTAGCGAACAATCAGCTCGCCGCCCTTAACGCGAACCACGATGTCCTCGTCCTTTAAGCAGTAGCCGTTTTCAACCGCCGCAACCACTGCCGCACAAGCACCAGTACCGCACGCCGGTGTTTCGCCGTTACCGCGCTCCCAAACACGCATACGGATAGTCTTTTTGTCGACAACACGAACAAAC
>JAFQPV010000028.1 GCA_017411585.1 Clostridia bacterium
CGGAATACTTACCTCAATCGCGCCAACAGACAAACTACCACAAAAGACCTGCATTCGTTGCGACAACTTGCCTGCCTATCCGGGCAGACAATGGCGTGCAAACGCAACCTGCAGCTGCGAATGGTTAGATTGCGCTAACTTGGTTGGTACAGAGGACGGCTTCCTGGCAAAAGTCAATGCAGATGGCAGCGTATATTCCATTGGTCCCGCTATCAGCCAGGGACCGATTCGCGACCTGTGTTCGAACATTGAAGCCGGCATCGCCTATGGTGTCGGCGGTGACCAAGATGATGTCGGCAATCTGTTTTCCTACTCTGAAAAGGATGGGCTTAAATATCTCGGCGTCACCATCTGTGACCGCGCAGACGATGACATCGGCACCTGTGCAAGCTTCTATCCTACCTGCTGCGCAGTTTCACCAAGCGGTAAAAAGGTTGCAATCGGTGTTAGTGACAGACTCTCCTGTGTATACATTTACACAAAACCATATTGTATATGATATTCAAATACCGGAAGGCAAGCCCTTCCGGTATTTTTTAAGATTTTATGGACAAATACCGTTCTATCTGCTAAACTGAAACGGAAAGGCGGTGCTCTCTATGAAGGTTCTGTTTTCCGGAAACGGTAACAATTTAAGCACATATTCGCGCCACGCGCACGCACATCCCGAAATCATTTTAGCCGTTGCCGGCAGTGCACACGCCATATACGGCAATGAAACCTATGCCACCGAGCGCGGACACATTTCCAATTCAAAAATGCAGCTGCAGAGTTAAGAGTTAGCCAAGACTACCTAAGGCACTGCTTTAAGGCAGATGTCGGTATGACACCACTCGAGTATTTAACCACCCTGCGCATTGACCAGGCAAAGCGCTATCTGCGCGAAAGCAAAACATACTCCATCAGTGAAATTGCCTATCTTTGCGGCTTTGCCGACCCTTATTACTTCTCCCGATGTTTTAAAAAGCAAACAGGACAATCACCGAAAGCCTACCGAAATGAACACACCTAAAAAAGTTTCTATGCATATTGCATAGAAACTTTTTTGATTATTTTCCAAACTTCACCATAAAGCTTGTTCCTTCTCCCGGCTTGCTGTTTACAGAAATTTGTGCGCCGTGTGCCTGCGCGATGTGCTTTACAATCGAAAGCCCCAAACCGGTACCGCCGGCACCTCTTGAACGCGATTTGTCTACGCGGAAAAAGCGCTCAAATATTCGTTCAGTATACTGCGGTGCAATTCCGATGCCAGTATCTTCTATACAAAGTGTTTTCTCTGAAAGTGTAATTTTTACGCTACCGTTTTCTTTGTTGTATTTAATCGCATTATCACATAAATTATACACAAGCTCACTGATTTGGCGCAGATTGCCTTCAATCAGCGTATCTTCTCCTGTATATGCAATTTCTATACCGCGTGCCTCTGCCTTATCTGCGAGCAAATCTATCACCTCAATGATGACGCCCTCTAATGACAGTTCCGTTTTCTGCGGCGGCTCCTGCATCTCATCCAGCTTAGAAAGCTCAATAATATCATCAATCAAATTCAAAAGTCGCGTTGCTTCCTTTTCGATTTTGCCGGCAAAGACCGGCATATCCTCCGCCTTTGCCATACCACTGTGCATCAGCTGTGCATAACCAAGCACGCTGGTCAGCGGCGATTTCAGTTCATGCGAAACATTTGCAGAAAACTCGCGGCGCATCAGTTCCGCTTCACGCCGCTCACGAATGTCAAACAGCATCAATAGAACGCCCGTGACAATGCCTTCCTGCAAAATCGGGCTGCAGTATATCTGATATGGCTTACCGTCTAACATACGCTCTGTTTGATAACGGTGTCCTTCCCATGCTTTTTCCAAGCTGTTGCACAGTTCTGCATCGCGGCAAAGCTGTATAAAATTCTGTCCAAGCACTTCCGTCTCCAATGCACCGAACGCGCTGAGTGCCGCCGCATTGACCATATTGATTTTTCGCGAACGCCCCAGGAGCACAATGCCGTCCGTCATTTGCTCACCAATTGCACGAAAGCGCAAATTCTGTCGCTCTACACGATCGGAAAGGCGCTGAATTTCACGCCTTTGCGCGCTGATGCTGCGCAAAAGCGGTACAAGCTCAGGATAAACTTTGTCGTACTGAATATCCACTGCATCAATATGCTCAATCGGATCAACAATTTTATCCGAAAGCCTGAGCGAAATTGCAATTGCTGCGATGTAGGCAAGCAGTATAATAACCACAAAGGGCAGTAAAAGCCACAGCGCATCCGCATACAACTCGTGCTTTGCACAGCTGACCCGAAGTACGTACCCATTTTCCAAAACTTCTTCGTATGTATACAATTTATTTTCCGGTAAACCGGCATAGTTTTTATTGCTGTACACCAGTGCTTCATCTGCAGACAATATCCGCACAAGGTAATGTCCATCTTCCATTGCTTTTTCCACTGCAAAATCACTGTCAGCATTCAAAACATCCGCAAGAATTTGCGCTTGTGCATCCACGGCATCCTGCTTACACTCCACTAAAATACCGCAGACAACAAAATAGGTTATCACCGCAACCAAAATTGCCATTATGACTGCAAGCCGACGCATCGATTTATAAATCTTTTTATACATACCCATTCCACCTTAATTTCATTGTACCGCAAAGCCCTTTGTTTGGGAATAAAAATAGTGGAAGATATTACATCTCCCACCATTTTAATTCTTATACGTTTCGCTTGCCGGCTGCGTTGATTCTCGGGTCGGTGTAAATATCAAATTCATCCATGCTCTTTGTGGAAAACTCGGATACAACCGCACCTTCCTCGCCCGCCTTAAACCAGTGCAGGGTGTTCGGCATAATGGTGTACTGCTCGCCCGGGTTTAACACGATTTCGTGCTTACAGGTAAAGTACTGCTCCTCGCCCTCCGGCGGCGCAACCTGTGTTTTTTCTACCGGCTCACCCTCTACATAGAGGTATACCTTGCCGTAACGGCAACGGAAGGTTTCTTCCTTGCCCGGCTTGCCGTCGATTGCAGGATGGCGATGCTCCGGACAGGTCTGGTTCGGCAAAAGCACCAGCTCCTTTGCGCAGCAGCGCTCTGTATTTACATACACAACCAGCTCAAGACCGATTTTCTCCACACAGCCGAGGTCATACTCTGCAACCTGGATTTCCGCTCTTTCCTTTTCTGTAATGGCAATGCCTGCCTTTTCCAAATACTTTGCGGCTTCCGCGCTGTATTTTTCATAAACTTCCTTTGTCAGCATTATAAAACACGCTCCTTAAAAAACAAATTTACTTTCTTATTTTACCACAAAAGTCAATGCTTGTCTATCCTTAAAAGTAAAACTCGTGGTTATACTTGGTCGGTACATTCTCCGCATACAAATGTGCATCATTCGAAAGTGTCTTTATGCACGGGATACAAAAACCGTTCTCATTTTTAAACTCAATCACCGTCAGACCGGAGTGGCACATATCAAAATGCGTGCAAAAGGTCGGATACGGGATGTCCAAAAAGCAGCTTAAAAATGCCAGACCAAAGCCCTGATGCGCAAAAAGCGCCACACGCTTATCGTTATCCTTGACTACCTTGTATTTGCCGGTGCCCGGGATGTGCTCATAGCCGAGTTCCGCAAAAAACTTGTCCGATTCCGTGCGGATGCGTTCAATGCCTGCCTTATAGTCATACTCTGCAAACGCCGGATGCGTGTACCACTTTTCGCCGAGCGCTGCCATCTCCGGTTCGGTCAAAAGCATTCGCGTCGGCGTATGTTGAAACATCCAGGTGTTGTTTCCGTCCTCTTTTTTGATGCCCAGCTCCCTCCACGCATAGGTCTCGTTGGTAAAATCCAGCTCAAGCATCTCTTTTTTCAACAGCTCACATGTCGGCTTTGCCGTCAGCTTTGCACGCTCGGAGGTCGATGCGTAAATTTCGTCAAGCCCATAACGCGCAAGGCGTCTTGCAATCGCCTCCGCCTGCCGCTCACCTAATGGCGTTAAGCTGTTCGGATTATAAATCGGATCGCCGTGTCGTATATAGAAAAATAACATAATAATCACCTCTCGTTTATTATACAACATCCACACTGCAAAATCAATCAAGCTTCGTATTTTCAATAAATTCCCTGAATTTCTGCATTGCCTCCGTCATATATACGCCCTTTTTCCAAGCAAGGCTGATATCGACATACAAAGGCTCATTTAAGGATAAAAGCGCAACGGAGTCGATGCTTTGCGCAAGCTCACGGAACATAAAGCCGACAGCAACATTGCTGTTTAAGATGCTCGAAAGTGAGGAAAGCTGGTCCGTCTGCAAAACGATGTTCGGCTCGATACCTGCAAGCGCAAACCGACGCTTGAGCTCCTCCGTCTGAAAAAAGGAATCACGAAACATCACGAGCGGTACATCAGCAAGCTCGCGCAAATGCAACCTATCCTTACCTGCCAACGGATGCTGCTTCGGCACACAGCACACAACCTCCACCCGCGTGACCGGAATTGTAACCAAATCGCGCTCCGGTGCGGTGTTATGCGATACAAAAAACATATCTAAAATATCGTCGTTTAATCGGGTGTGCAAGGCTCTGCGCCCAACCTCGCTGACATACATATTGATTTCCGGGTGCTGCAATAAAAATTCGCCGTAAATCTTCGGCAATAAGAGCGAGCTGAGCATCGGTGGAATGCCCACGCGCAGCCGTTTCTTCTCCTGCCCGAGCGCATGCATCGTTTTTTCCACCGAATCGGCGTGCGAAAGCAATTCCTTGCTCATCTCGCGCAGCTGCTCGCCTGCCGCCGTTAACTGCATACCGTTATGCCGGCGCCGGAACAGCTCGACATGAAACTCCTTTTCAAGCGCCGCAATCGCGCTTGACAAAGACGGCTGCGAAATGTGCAGCCGTGCAGCCGCCGCCGAAACCGTTTGGTATGTACAAACCGCCTGAAAGTATTTCAGCTGTATCAGATTCATAAAAATCACCCAAAATCATTATATAGTTTAAACCTATACTTGTCAAGGAATTATGTATTTTACAAATAGCCGAAAGCGTGCTATACTGAAGGCAAATTCAAGGAGGTTTTTACTATGACAACACATAAAATAGCAGTTATTGCCGGCGACGGCATCGGCCCGGAGGTCATTGACGAGGGCATTAAGGTATTAAACGCGGTTGCCGCAAAGGACGGCAGCTTCAAATTCGAATTCACGCACTTTCCGTGGGGCTGTGAATACTACAAAGAAAACGGCTATATGATGCCGGCAGACGGTATCGAAACCTTAAGCAAGTTCGACGCCATTTTCCTCGGTGCAGTTGGCGCGCCGGGTGTGCCGGACCACATTTCCCTCTGGGATTTGCTTTTAATCATCCGCAAAAGCTTCGACCAGTACATCAACCTGCGCCCGGTAAAGCTGTTAAAGGGCGCGCCGTGTCCGCTGAAAGATGCAAAAGTGGAAGACATTGACATGGTGTTCGTTCGCGAAAACACAGAGGGCGAGTATGCCGGCAGCGGCAGCTGGCTCTTTAAGGGCAAGGAAAACGAAGTCGTAATCCAGGACGGCGTATTTTCGCGCAAGGGCTGCGAGCGCGTCATCCGCTACGCTTACGAGCTTGCAAAATCGCAGGGTAAGTCGCTCACCAGCATCAGCAAGGCAAATGCATTAAACTACTCCATGGTTTTCTGGGATCAGATTTTTGCCGAGGTCGGCAAGGCGTACCCGGAGGTCAAGACCTATTCTTACTTAGTCGATGCCGCAAGCATGTTTATGGTCAAGGTTCCGAAGCGCTTTGAGGTGGTTGTTACCTCGAATCTGTTCGGCGATATTTTAACTGACCTCGGTGCGGCAATTGCCGGCGGTATGGGACTTGCCGCAGGCGCAAACTTAAATCCGGAAAGAAAATTCCCGTCCATGTTTGAGCCGATTCACGGCTCTGCACCGGACATTGCAGGCACAGGCAAGGCAAATCCGCTTGCAACCGTATGGTCGGCAAGCCAGCTGCTCGATTTCTTCGGTCACGAGGATTGGGGCAAGCGCTTAATTGACATCATCGAAGAGGTGCTGACGGAAGAAAAGGTGCTCACCCCGGATTTGGGCGGCACAGCTACCTGCAGTGAAGTCGGCGACGAGGTTGTTCGCAAAATTTAAAGGAGGCTTTAAAATGAGCAATGCAATCATGCCATTTGAAATACACAAAAACATATTCTTTGTCGGCAGCAAGCGCGTATCCGTGCATGTTTTTAAAACGAGCGCAGGGCTTGTGATGCTCGATACCGGCTATCCGGATATGTGCGATGAAATCATTGAAAATATGCAAAAGGTCGGACTTGACCCGAAGGATATTTGCGCCATCATTCACTCGCACGGACATATTGACCATTTCGGCTGCACAACAAAGCTCAAAGAACTCAGCGGCGCAAAAACCTACATCAGCCGCATTGACAATGAAATTGCAAACGGCACTTTAAACCTCTCATGGGCAGACGAGACCGGCTATCCGCATACGCCGTTTGTCTGCGATGTTTTAATTGACGACGGCGACAGCTTCACCATCGGCGACATCACCATCCGCTGCCGCCTTACACCGGGACACACCGACGGTACGCTTTCCTTCTTTATCACGATGCAAGACGGCAGCATCGCCGCAATGCACGGTGGCATCGGTCTCAATACAATGACAAAAAAGTTTTTGGAAAAATACAACCTTTCACCAAGCTGTATGGATGTATTCCGCGAAGGGCTTCACGCACTTAAGAGCGAAAAGGTTGACCTTGTGCTCGGCAACCACGCCGGACAAAGCGACACCGAGGGCAAGCTTACAAAGGTGCTTGCAGGAGAGTCTGTATTAGACAAAAACGAATGGGTGCGCTTTTTAGAACAGCAGGAACAAAAACTTGATACACACAGAGCCAAGGAAGGATTTTAACGAAAGATTTTGCAAAAAATATTGAAGATAGTGCAAAGACTTTTTCACCACTGCGGTAGTATAATAAAGAAAAATAATTTCTTTTATTTAAGGAGTTTATTTATGCGAACAGAACAAAATTTTGATTTCAGAAAAAAGCTCGAAACCGTGCACGAAAGCGGCAGACGCGACAAAAGCAGATGCACGCACGCCAGTGAATTTGAAGTAAAAGACGGATGTCTTTTGTGGCTCGGTGAAGCAGACGAGGTCAGCCAAACCGCTGCAGAGGATTTTATCGACTTTTTCAAAACCTCAATGGGCGTATCCGTTGCGCTGACCGCGGACAAAGCAAAAGCAAGCCTCTGTGCACAGACTGCCGCTTCCGCGGGTGAGAATTTGGGTGAATACGCCGTTGCC
>JAFQPV010000029.1 GCA_017411585.1 Clostridia bacterium
CGGAATCGGTGAAAAAGTCCAATCCCTTTGCAATGTGATAGCGTGCAAGTGTCGAAATTACAAAGGTATCTTCGGAAATGCCGAGCTCCTCACGAATGGTGGATGGAATTTCCTTATATTCTTCCGGCACAATACCGTTGAAAATCACATCGATTTTTTCGCGGCGCACACCGTTTTGTGCCAAAAGATCGCGGCCATTGTTACAAACAGAAATGATTTTGTGGTTCTTGTTTGTAATCCAACGGTTGAACGGACGGTACCAGAACGGGTTTTTCAATGTCAGATGACAGGTGTAGACCACCTTCGGTACGTCAAAATATTTTTTGGACTGCACTGCGATATAGTTTTCGCGCGGGTACTGCGCGTGAATGACATCGATGTTATTATCGCGGCAGATTTGCGCAAGCTGCTTTGCAGCCTTTTTATCAAAGGAGCTGCGCATTGTCACACGGAAGGATGGGATGCCTAGCTCTTGCATTTGCTCGGACAAAAGGCCCGGCTCGTTATACGCAAAGTAGCAATGTGCGCGCGTGCCGTTATAGGCTTTTACGAGATTGAGCACATACTTTTCCGTACCCGCCTTACCGGCGTGATTGATTAAAAACAGGACGCGCGGTTTTACGGCTTCTGCATCGAATGGACGTTTTTTAATCAGCTTTGCAGGGTTACCGCCAACGATGGAATAGGGCTCTACATCTTTTGTTACCACTGCGCCTGCACCTAAAATTGCACCGTCACCGACGGTAACACCGGGCAGAATGGTCACATTTGCGCCAATCCACACATCGTTTCCGATGGTAACGCCCTTTTTGGGTGCTGTTTGCAAGCGCATTGGCTTTTCAATGTTTTCCGTTTCGTGATTTTGCGTGAAAATCATCACATTCGGTCCCATCATCACATCATTACCGATTTTTAAAGGTCCGGCAACACGGCAATTTAAGCCGAGTCCGGAATTGTTACCGATTTCAATATCTCTGCCGGAGGCAAAGAATGCACCGTGCTCTATGTTGACGTTTTTGCCCATCTGCTTAAACATTGCCTTGCACAAACCGCGGCGCAGATATTTTGCGCCGAGACTGTACGGCAAATCAGAGCACGGCAGATGCCGCGCGAACAGATAGTAGAGTCCATAGGCGGGCGCGAAGAAAAGCTTATTCATTTACGCACCTCTTTTGAGTAGTTTATTTATCACATTTTTTGCTGTATCTGTCACCTGCGAAATGCGCAGGAGTACTGCCAAAATCAAGTAAACCAAAACACCGCTGCAGCAGTCAATGCCGAGGCGGAGAATGCGCCAAAGCACACTGTTTGTTCCAATGGATGAAAGTGTGCCGTTGAGCAGCGTTACCACGGCAAACATTGCCGCTGCCGCAAACAGACTTTTCAGCGCTGTAGTGCCGACACCTTTTGCAAAGGCCCCGATTTTTCTGCGAAGCAGATACAAAAGCACTGCGCTGCCTGTCAGCGAAGATATCGAGTAGGCGAGCGGAATGCCGTATGCACCGATAAATTGCATTAAAATTAAGCTGAATATCACATTGACTGCCATAATTACAAATCCGACAATCGCTGAGGTTTTTGTATCCTGCAGGGCATAGAAGGCGCGGTCTAAAATTTCCTTTAAACCGATACCGACAACACCGACGGCATAGGCTGCCAGCAAAAGCGCTGCCTTCGAGATGTCACTGTCCGTGATGTTGCCGTACTGTGCAATGACGCGCAAAAGCGGCTCGCGTACGGCGATAAAGCCAAAGGTCATCGGAATCAGCAGGGTACATACTGCACCGAGGATGCCGCCCAAGTCAGTTTTATATTGTGCCATATCATTTTTGGAGGCGCTTTCCGTCAAACGCGGATAAATGACAGCCGTGATAGAATAAATGATGGCAAGCACCAGATATAAAACGATATTTTGCACATACGTCAGCAAGGTAACCATACCCTCAAAACGTGCAATCATCGTCACGTTATAGAGCATATTGAGCTGGTATGCCGAAACACCGAAGAGCACCGGTCCGGTCAGCTTTAAAGCACTTACAATATCAGGATGCTTTAATTCAAAGGACGGGCGGTAACGGTAGCCGTTTTTCAAAAGCGGCGGAATCAGAATCAGCGCCTGCAAGGATAAACCGATAACGGTTGCAACCAGCAGACCGGTAATGCCGAATTTATCGGCAAGGAAAACAACGTATAAAATCACAATTGTGCTGCTCGGTACGCTGACAAATGCCGGCAGATTATAACTGCCCATTGCCTGCAGCATGCCTTGAAAGATGTAATTCAGTCCGTAAAAGAACATCACGGGCATTACAATCATCAATGCTTTCGTTGCATACGAGTACGTTTCCGGCGTTTTCGCAAAATCCGTAAATTTCGGCAAAATCGGCGAAAGAGCGATGCCAATTACGACCAATACAGCCGTTAGTGCCATAGAAATGGTAATAATATTGTCTGCAAAGTGTTTGGCTTCTGTGTGATTGCCGTTTGCCGTATGTCCCATATAAATCGGAATGACAACTGTGGAAAGCGCTGTGCCGATACAGGTGAATATGATATTCGGTACGCTGATGACATACGAATAGATGTTCATATATACATCGCCTGCACCGAAGTGCGCCATATAAAATTGTGTGCTTAAAAGGCTCATCAGTCTGGCTAAAACCATAATCAGCATTACGGAGCTGATTGAGCCTAAAAGGTTTTTCTTGCTGCTCATATTTAAGGTCTCCAAACCACGTCTTCTTTAATAATTCTTGCGGGATTGCCTGCCACAATGCAGCCCGGCGGCACATCCTTTGTTACCACCGCACCTGCGCCGACTACGCAGCCGTCACCTAAGGTGACACCCTTTAAGATGGTTGCACCCTGACAAATCCATACGTGATTGCCGATGGTTACCGGCTTCATCACCTCTGTTTCAGAGTTTAATTTGTGGTAGTCGCGGTCGATGATGGTGCAGTTCCAGGAAATGTTACAATCGTTGCCGATGCGGATGCATTTGCCGGCGTGGATTTCCGTGCGGTCACCGATATAGGTATTATCGCCGATGGAAAGCGTTGCTTTACCGTCCGTTCCCCATACGCTCAGCTTGCAGCCGCGGTGCAGGAGCACGCGGTTGCCAATCATAATTTCACAGTTTTTCTTTAAAATGCGCACGCCGCGCTCTACACGCAAAAGCCTGCCGCAACGGTCAAAGGAAAACCGCTTCAGCATACCGCGCAAAACAGCAAATCCGTTGGTTAAAAATTCATTTAAATTCATAGCTTTCTCCTAAAATACTTTTAGAAAATATACTTATAGACAGTATAGCATATTTTGCCCTGCACGTCAACAAAACAAACGGATTTTTGCAACAAAAAAAGAGAGTCCGAAGACTCTCTTTTTAGCGATTTCGCTTTTTAAAAATCACACTTTGAAATTAACGCCCGGATGTGCTTCCTTCGGGTCTTCTGTCTTAAACTCGTAGTCCTTACCCGGCAGAATGGCATTTAAGATGATACCAACCAATGCTGCAATTGCAAGACCGGAAAGGCTGATGGTAACATTGCCTACTGCAAAGCTTACAGCGCCCGACGGATCGTAGTACTTGATACCAATGGAAAGTACCAAAATAAGGGCAGCAATAATAACGTTTCTGGACTTGGAGAAGTCTGCCTTGCTTTCAACAACGTTTCTTACGCCGACAGCGGAAATCATACCGTAGAGCACCAGGGAAACGCCGCCAACAACGGATGCCGGCATGGAGTTAATGAGTGCTGCAAACTTCGGAGAGAAGGAGAACAGGATTGCAAAGTAAGCAGCAATTCTGATTACCTTCGGGTCATATACCTTTGTCAGTGCGAGTACGCCTGTGTTTTCACCGTAGGTTGTGTTTGCCGGTGCACCGAAGAGGGCTGCAAGCGAAGTTGCAAGACCATCGCCGAGAAGTGTTCTGTGCAGACCCGGATTTTCAATGTAGTTTTTCTCAACGGTAGAGCTGATAGCGCAAACGTCACCGATGTGCTCGATGATGGTTGCGATTGCAATCGGCATAATGGTGATGATTGCCGAAATAATCGCACCGCCGTCTGCACCGCCGAACAGAGAAAGTGCAGTGTCATTCCATTTTACCGGAAGACCGATCCAAGCAGCTTCTTTCACAGCTGTGAAATCTACCTGACCGGAAATTGCAGCTACAATGTAAGATACAACAACGCCGAGGAGAATCGGGATGATTTTGATCATGCCCTTACCCCAGATGTTGCAGATGATGATCACTAAAATTGCAACAATAGCAATCCACCAGTTGGTGTTACAGTTTGTGATTGCCGAACCGGAAAGTGTAAGACCGATGGCGATGATAATCGGACCGGTAACGATCGGCGGGAAGAAGCGCATAACCTTCTTTGCGCCGAAAATCTTAAACAGTGCTGATAAAAGAACATACAGGAGACCTGCGCAAGCCACACCGATACCTGCATAAGCAGAGAAGTTTGCGATGTTGTTGTCTGCACAGTATGCTGCAACAGCAGCATAACCGCCTAAAAATGCGAAGGAAGAACCTAAGAATGCAGGAATCTTACCTTTGGTGAGCAGGTGGAACAAAAGTGTACCTAAACCTGCAAATAACAGTGTTGCTGAAACGCTTAAGCCGGTGATAATCGGCACTAAAACAGTTGCGCCGAACATAGCAAACATGTGCTGCAGACCGAGCACGAGCGTTTTGCCGCCGCCCAATTCACGTGCATCGTAAATCGGGCCGGAAATTACCTTTTTCTCTTTTGCCATGGTGAGAAAACCCCCTTAATAAAATATTGTCCGTACCACGGTAGACAAGGTATTTTGAAGAAAAAAGCCTTGTCTGTGCAAAAACAGACAAGGCTGAACCTGTACTACGATAGAATCTTGTCGATGTCCTTGCACCGAACCGTATTGACTTAAAAACAGTTTACCATAACGTATTTCTTTTGTAAAGAATTTTTTGAGATTTTGTCAAAATCAGGTTATTTACAAAAAGGAAAGTGTGTACTACAATAGAAGGTAGAATGCGGAAATGGGAAAAAGGAGGTTTTTGATATGAATAGAAAAGCAGTTGTTCTTGTGCTCACAGCGATGCTGTGCATGCTCACGGCAACGGTGTGCTTTGCTGCACCGCTTTGGGAATCAGATGTATCGGAGACGGTAACGTCGGGCGTGCAGCTTCGTAAGCTCGACCGTTTTTATAAAAACACTTGGGATCAGGTTCGTGTACTGTATGTGGATTTGGATAATCCTTATGTTTCTTTGCGAATTCTGACGTCGAAAAACGGTACAAGTACACGAGAAACCACGCTGTCTATGGCACAAAACAGCGGCGCGGTTGCGGCGGTAAACGGCGATTTTTTCAATATGCTTTCCGGACCGACCAATATGCTCGGTATGGTGGTGCAAAACGGAGAGATGACCTCTACCCCCTCTAAAGATACGGGGCTTGCGAATTTTGCACTTTTAGAGGACAATTCTGTAGTGATGGATTATTTTAGTTTTTCAGGGAAAGTGACTTCGCCGCAGGGATATAGCTCGGAACTTTATGCCATCAATAAGGTGCCGGTGACCACCGGCGGCGTGACGATGCTCAGCTCGGCATGGGGAAAACAAACCATGGGCAACATCGATGGTGTCACCATGACG
>JAFQPV010000227.1 GCA_017411585.1 Clostridia bacterium
TTCCTCGTCTTGCATCCAAATTCCCTCAAAAAGTGTTGAAGGGGGATTCGGCGCAATACGTCGTTGAAATCCTCGCGCATACATTGTAGGGGCGATTTACGAATCGCCCGTTTGAATATACGAAATCGTAGATGCAAATGCCGTCCTATGAACGGCAGAAACGGAGGCAATATGTTTTACTATATTTCCGGCACACTTGCAAAAAAGGCCGAGAATTTTTTGGTGGTGGATGCAGGGGGCATTGGCTACAAAATTTTCACATCGGCAACAACGCTGCAGACCTGCGGTAATACGGGCAGTGAGATCAAAGTATATACATACATGAACATCGGTGAGATGGCATGTGATTTATATGGCTTTTTAACAGAGGAGGAAATCGGCATGTTTACCAAGCTGATTTCCGTGTCAGGTGTCGGCGCAAAGGCGGCGACGGCGCTGCTGTCGGCAATGAATACGTCCGCACTCGCACTGGCGATTGTGACGGGTGACCAAAAAATGCTCACGCGCGCCAACGGCATCGGTCCAAAGGCGGCGCAGCGCATTATATTAGAGTTGAAGGATAAAATCGGCAACGATGAATTTATCGCTAAGGGTGCACCGGAGATTGCTGCCGTGGCACAGTCCAATCCGTCCGATGAGGCGGTGGAGGCGCTTTTGGTGCTTGGCTATAGTATGGCGGATGCCAAATCGGCGTTGGTCGGCGTAGACCAAAATCAGGATTTAGAGTTCGTAATTCGCGATGCACTTAAAAAACTGGCAAGGTAGGTGAGCGTAGATGCTTTTTGACGATGGTATGGAAGAAAGACTCATTACAAGTGAGTTTACCCGAGAGGATGCCGAAACGGAAACGGGGCTTCGCCCGCGCGTTTTGGAGGATTATATCGGGCAGGAAAAGGTGAAAGAAAACTTAAAAATCTATATCGAGGCGGCGAAGGCGCGCAAAGAGGCGCTCGACCACGTGCTTTTGTATGGTCCGCCGGGACTCGGCAAAACGACGTTGTCTGCCATTATCGCAAATGAGATGGGTGTAAACATCCGTATCACAAGCGGACCTGCCATTGAGAAGGCGGGGGATTTGGCGGCTTTGTTAACCAATTTGTCGGAGCATGATATTTTATTTATTGATGAAATTCACCGTTTAAACCGCAGTGTCGAAGAGGTTTTGTATCCGGCGATGGAGGACTATGCCTTAGATATCATTATCGGTAAAGGACCTTCGGCGCGCAGCCTGCGCATTGATTTACCGAAGTTTACGTTGGTTGGTGCAACTACGCGTGCCGGTGATTTGACTGCGCCGCTCAGGGACCGCTTTGGTGTCATCAGTCGTTTGGAGCTGTATACAGCGGATGAGCTTGTAAAAATTGTAACGCGCTCAGCCTCTGTGCTGGGGGTGGATATCACGCCGGAGGGCGCGGCAGAGATTGCTTCGCGCTCGCGCGGCACTCCGCGTATTGCAAACCGTCTTTTAAAGCGTGTGCGTGATTATGCGCAGATTAAAGCGGACGGCACAATTGATAAAACGGTTGCCGATAAGGCACTTTGTATGCTGGAAATTGACAATCTCGGCTTGGATATGACAGACCGCCGTATGATGATGACCATCATCAACAACTTTAAGGGCGGACCGGTCGGTATTGAAACAATTGCGGCATCCATCGGCGAAGAGCCGAGCACGATTGAAGATGTGTACGAGCCGTATTTGTTACAAATCGGATTTTTAACGCGCACACCGCGCGGACGTGTACTTACGCCGAAGGCGTATGCACATTTGGGGATAGATTATAATACCGATACACCGGCGCATCAGACGAGCATTGATTGATTTTTACCATAGGGGAAAGGGAGGCGAGCTGCTTGAAAAGGCTTTTGTCTGCATGGCTAATACTTACAATACTTTTTTCATTCGCTACGGGTCTTGGCGCGATGGCTGCGGACAAGCTTTTTGTGGCAACGCTGGAATATGACGGTGCAAAGCATGATTACACCGGTACGTACTTTGACATTACCGTAAATGGTGCGGCGATTCAAACACCGATTCCACCGATTGTACTTGCAAACGGCAGGTCGATTGTGCCGGTGCGCGAGATTTTTGAAGCGGTGGGAGCTAATGTGTACTGGACAGAGGGTAGCCCCTCGCGCGTTGTGATTGCAAATGCAGATACAACGGTTTCGCTTGCACTTGGCAGTGATATTGCACTTGTGAACGGTAAAGAGGTCAAGATGGAGGTTGCGGCTAAGCTGGTCGCGTATGACGGCATCGGCAAAACGATGGTGCCGATTCGCTTTGTAGCGGAAACCTTAGATATGCAGGTGGACTACAGTGAGGAAAAGGCGCTGATTGCCATTTCCAACCAAGCATCGAACGAGCAGCCGACACCGGACGGAGAACTTGTGCTACAGCACGTGCAGTCCTATTCGGATAATGATGTTTTAACGGTGGAGTTTCGCTTCGGTGCGCAAATTGAAAGCTATAATTCTATGGCATTGGAAAACCCGAACCGCATCGTGGTCGACGTGACCGGGGCAAAGCTCGGTACATGGCAGTATAGTTATCCGTTGACGGGCAATGTATCGCAAATTCGCTTTGGTGAGCACGATACGTATTTGCGTATTGTTTTTGATGCAGCGCAGCTGCCGAAAAGACGTGTAACGCTTTCGGAAGATAAACGAACCCTGAAGGTACTTTTGTCCACTTCAGAGCTTCCGCCGGAGGAGGAGAAGGCGCCGGTACCGGAGGTAGAGGGCGCAA
>JAFQPV010000228.1 GCA_017411585.1 Clostridia bacterium
ATTTGTTCGGTGTCACACCCGTATGCTCGCGAAACAGCTTGATAAAATACGACGTGCTCGCAAAGCCGCACCGCCATGAAATCTGCTCAATGTCGTATTGTGTTGTAATCAAATCATTTTTTGCCATATCCAGCCTGCAATCCATAAGCAACTGATGCATCGTTTTCCCTGTCTCTTCTTTTAATATACGACTCAAATGATACGGATGATAATTAAATACATTCGCAATTTCCGTATTCGTCAAATCCTGCCGACCGTAATTTTCAAAAATGTATGTCTGCACCTGTGCACAAAGCGCACCGTAGCCGCTGCTCGTTTTCTGCGCGCGCACAAGCTCTATCAGACACAGCTTCAATAGCGCAGAGGCCTGCTCCATGTAAAGACTGCTTTTCTTCAAAAAAAGCTCTACACACTCCGACAGCATCACTCGAAGCTGTGCAAGCGGCTTCACAATCGGCAGCGCAAGCAAATCCGGCAGCGCATATTCCGGTACACGTGCCGCATCGAAGTCGCTCTCCGTTGCCGTGCCGAGCGAAACCGCATAATGTGCATATGTCTGTATCAAGTCAAAATCGAACACCAAAAACTTAAACTCCTTCTGCTTTGTAAAACAAAAACGGTACTTTGTCCGCGGCGGCAGATAAATTGCCGTCCCATTTGAAATTTCATATTCAGTATCATCAATCGTAATACGGCCCTCCGCACACTCCGCGAAAAAAATTCTGCAATCATAGCAGATGCTAAATTCTTTGTTTTTACTAATACTCCCGTGCTGCGCCATAGCATAGCGAATATGCGGATTGACCGTATTCATCTTTTTTACGCCCCAATTCATTTCTTTGTTTTTTTATATTTTACATTCATTTTTTGTTACATTATAGCAGTAAAATTTGCTATAGTCAATACATAAAAATTGTGCAAGGAGGATGCCTATGTTAACAAGTGAATTAATCAAGCAGGTGGCGTTGGACACCGGTGCGGACGCGTGCGGCATTGCACCGATGTCCCGCTTCGAAGGTGCGCCAAAGGAAATGGACCCGCGTTATCTTTTCCCGGATGCCAAAAGCTGTATCGGCTTTGTATTTCGGATACCGCGCGGTGTACAGCGTGGTATCGAAGAAGGCACGCAGTTTTATCAGTACCCATCTATGGCGTACGGCGGTATCAACGAAATCTATGCCCCTGCCGTGCTGCACCAGGTCGGTCGTGTGATTGAAGATGCAGGCTATGAGGCAGTTGTATACAGAAATACGGGCGCTCGCGGCGTCGTATCCGATATGGACGGCAGTCCCGGTAACTCTCTTTCGCCGGAGGAACAAATCGAAATCAGCAAGCATGCAAAAGGCAAAACCGCACACCACAGGAGCGTACAGTTCACACGCGAGGTCGGTGAAGGCAAGGTGCCTCCGGATTTACAATTCCAATTCCGTCTTGCAGCCGTTGCCTGCGGTCTCGGTGAAATCGGTTACAGCAAAATGCTTTTAACACCACAGTTCGGTCCCTTACAGCGCGTAGCCTTTATTTTTACAGATGCAGAGCTCG
>JAFQPV010000229.1 GCA_017411585.1 Clostridia bacterium
GTAGAAGTGGATTTGAGAAACGAAAAAATCGGCTACAAAATCCGCGAAGCACAGCTTGAAAAGCAGCCGTATATGCTCGTTATCGGTGATAAGGAAGCAGAGGCAGGTGCAGTTGCGGTTCGTGCGCGTAAGGGCGTAGACCTCGGTGCAATGCCGGTGGCAGACTTTATCGCAAAGGTCAACGACGACGTTGTGAATAAGACTTTAAACTACTAATTTAAAACAAAAAATCCGATTCGCTTGCATCGGATTTTTTTATTACATTTTGTACATAATTAAACCGGAGAACGGCTTTGGGTAAAAGTAGGTTGAATGCGGCGGAAGCTTCTCGCCGGCGAGCGATACATCGAGCAGCTGCTGCACCTTGCTCGGCTTTGTAATGACACAGCACTGCTGTGCGCCTCTTTGAACAGCATCGAGCGCCTCGGTGATGATGCGCGTGTAGGAAATCACGTCCGGGTTTTCCAAATCCTCGCTTTTGATTTTGAAATATTTTTCGAGCAGAAGCTTTTGCAAAACAGTTGCACTCAGCTTTCTGTATGCCGGGGATTTATCCGGCAGCATTGCATCCAACTCGCTGATATCACGCGGCAAAATGCGATAATAATAGTTGCTGCCAAAATACAGCGTGTAAATGTGGCTGTCGTTGGTGCTTGCAAGGTCGTTTGTAATGGCAGCGGCAAGCTCACGCGCGCTGCGGTCGACAATAATCTTTTCGATGATGAAATCGTCTTTTAAAAAGGAAATCGCAGTCGCTTCGTCCATACCGATGTTTTTAATCATGCGGTGTGGGGCAAAGAGGACGATGCCCGGGTTGTCTACGGCAACCAGAATAGTTAATATGTAGTTAAAGTTGTCTGTCGGCTTATAGTCCGGATGCTTTTTGCGCATTGCATCTCTGTGCTTGAGTGCCGCGTTGTAGCGATGGTGTCCGTCAGCAATCACAAGCTGCTTGTCTTTGAAAAGCGATTGTACCTCTGCAATGATTTTTTCATCGCTGACTGCCCAAATGCGCTGAATTCTGCCGTTTTTGTATTCAAATTCAATGTCCGGCTTGGTTTGCACAATCTTTTTGATGTGCGCGTGTACGGTTTTTTCATCATCCGTATACAGACAGTAAACCTGGCTGAAATATGTATCTGTTTCGGAAAGCAAAGCCAGTCTGTCCGCTGCCGGTGCTTCGCCGGTTTCCTCGTGCGGCAGAACAATTTTTTCGGAAAGGTCTGTCAGCTCCAAAAGCGTCACAAAGCCGCGGTGTATATAATGGTGGTTATGCATCGCAAATTCCTGCTCGTATAAATAGATGCACTCCTGCGCGTTTTGCTTTAAAACCTCTTTTTCAAGCCAGTCGGAAAGCAAATCGCGGGCGCGGGTGTAACGGTTGTTTTTAGCAGTGTCTGTATCCTCTATAAGACCGCAGCTTAAACGCGTAATGTTATATTCGCTTTGCGCATAGTATTTTTCGCGGCGCTCCGGCGTAATAATATCATAGGGCGGAGCGATGACATCGCTAAGCTGACCGCACTTATCCGGATTATATTGTAATGCCTTAAAAGGTCTGATATTTGCCATACGTCAAGCCCCCTTTGAATTTACGCATAATATTATACCACGAAACGGATTTTTCTGCAAGAGCGGAGGCGTGTTTTTTGCAAAATCCTGCCGAAAAATAAATTTTAAAAAAAGTTAAAAAAAAGCTTGCATTCTTAAAAGGTTTGTGGTAAACTATCTTGGTGATACGGATGGTCCTCTGCCGAAAAGGTTCGGTACGAACATCTATGAAGGAAGGAGGCAAATACGATGGATATGATTAAAACATTGACACAAGGTCAGATCAGAACAGATTTACCTCAGTTAAACATCGGTGACACTTTAAAGATTTACTTTAAGGTTATCGAGGGTACACGTGAAAGAATTCAGATGTTCGAAGGCACGCTTATTAAGAAGCATGGTAGCGGCATTTCTGAAACATTTACTGTAAGACGTGTTTCGTACGGCGTTGGCGTAGAAAGAACATTCCCTGTAAATTCTCCGAAAATCGATAAGATTGAGATTTCCCGTAAGGGTCGTGTTCGCAGAGCGAAGCTGTACTATTTGCGTGACAGAGTTGGTAAGAGCGCAAAGGTTAAAGAAAAGATCTAATCTTAAGAACAAAAGGGGACGCAGGATTGCAGTCCCCTTTCTGTTTCTAACCCGTTTTGTAGCAATGTGGCCGGTTATTTTAAAGGATGGTTAAAATGGAAAATAACGAAAACAAAAACGAGTATACACCTGATGAATTTGAAGAAGAAGAGGCTGGGATGATTATCCGCGCCGATTATATAGAGTCAGAAGTTATGGAAGAAGAGGAAATCGTAAAGCCGGAACCGGTTTTGGAAGAACTGGAAGCAACGCAAGAAAAGCCGAAGCAGGAAAAGCCGAAAAAGGACCCGATGCGTGAGATTTTGGAATGGGTTGTTTCGATTGCGATTGCCGTGGCACTGACATTTTTGATTAAATCCTATTTGTTTGATTTTGTTGTTGTAGACGGACAGAGTATGTTTTCTACCTTGGAGCACGGTGAGCGTTTGGTTTTAACCAAGCTGGGTTATGAGCCGGAGCTCGGCGACATTATTGTATTGGATGCGCACTATAAGGCGAGACAGACTTATTTTGAAAATCGCCGCGCTATGGACGAGGGCTTTGGCGCATTTGACGAGTTTGCAGCAGTGTATCTGCAGAGAAGCCGCGCGCGCAGTCTCGGCATTGACAAAAAGTTTTATGTAAAGCGTGTAATTGCAATGGAAGGCGATACCGTGGATATTGACCCGTATACCGGTGCGGTTTCCGTCAACGGCGAGTTTTTGAAGGAGCCGTACCTTGACCCGGGCACGAAAACACCGCTCGGTCATGGGATGCAGTATCCGTATACGGTGGAAAAGGGGCACGTATTTGTGATGGGCGATAACCGCGCAAACTCCTTGGATAGCCGTTATTTGGAGCTTGGCGCCGTGCCGCTGGAGGCGGTTTCCGGCAAGGTGTCGTTCCGCGTTCTGCCGATTAACAAATTCGGCGGTCTGTATGATTATGAATAAAACGAATGCGCATTTATTGATTTAAATGCGCATTTTCTTTGACAGTCTTTAAAAAAACTGCTATACTGAATGCAAAGCAAAATGAAAGGAAACGCACTATGAATTTACAATGGTATCCGGGGCATATGGCGACGACCAGGCGCCTGATTGAGGAAAATGTTAAGCTGATTGATATTGTCGTGGAAATTATGGACGCGCGCGTGCCGGTGAGCAGCCGAAATCCGGATTTTGACGTGTTTTTTTCGACGAAACCGCGTATTGCACTTTTGAATAAAACCGACCTTGCGGATGCCGCGGCAACCGAAAAATGGGTGGCGTGGTACAAAAAGCGCGGTATCGAGGTTATTTGCGTGAATGCGCTTGCCGGTAAGGGTACGGAGAAAATACCGCAGGCGGCAAGATTGCTTTTGAAGGATAAGATAGAGAAAAACGCCGAGCGCGGACTGACAAAGTCGATTAAAATGATGGTGGTCGGCATTCCGAATGTCGGCAAATCGTCGTTGATTAACCGCCTTTGTAAAAAAGCGGCGGCAAAGACAGGCGACAGACCGGGTGTGACAAAGGGAAAGCAATGGCTGCGCTTGCGTGAGGGTATTGAAATTTTGGATACACCGGGTATTTTGTGGCCAAAATTTGAAGATGAGCGCGTGGGTATGCATCTGGCGTTCATTGGCTCAATCCGCGATGAAATTATGGATACGGAAACGCTTTGCTGTCATCTTTTGGAGTCGCTGAAGCTGCGCTATGCAGACAAGCTCTGTGCGCGCTATAAATTAGACGGCATTGACGAAGAGGACACAGGCTACGATATTTTGCAGAAGATTTCCAAAAAACGCGGCTTTGTGATTTCCGGCGGGGAGCTGGATACAGAGCGCGGTGCGCGCGTGGTGTTAGACGAATTTCGCAGCGCAACCATCGGTCAAATCACGTTAGAATTGCCGGAGGATGTTGAAGGGGAATAAAAAAGGGCACTGAACAAAATGTCCAATGCCACAAGCTTGCGAAAACGAACGCTGCGCTTAGTCGACGATGTATGCCTTGATGTCTGCAATCAGTGCCTCAGCATCATCCGTATGTGCTTCTACCTTAATCGGCTTTGCCAAGTCGAGAGAGAAGATACCCATAATGGATTTTGCATCTACGATATATCTTCCCGAAGAAAGGTCGATATCATAGCTGTACTTATTGACCGCATTGACAAAGGTTTTTACACTGTCGATTGAATTTAATGAGATATTGAATGTTGTCATATTCATATCCTCCCGTAGAATAGATTTAGCTAAATTCGCTATAGTCTTATTTTAGCATTTTTTAACAATAACGTCAAGGAAATTCACAGAAACTTTACATTGTAAATCGTTTGGAGAAAAGCATGAAAAAAGTCGCATTTTGCACATTGGGGTGCAAGGTAAATCAATATGAAAGCCAGGCAATGGGCGAGCTGTTTACGGCGGCGGGGTATACGGTTGTGCCGTATGAGAGCGAAGCGGATGTCTATATCATTAACACCTGCTCGGTGACTTCGCTTGCAGACCGTAAATCGCGCCAGATGATTCGCCGCGCCAAAAAGCAGAATCCGGATGCCTATGTGGTGGTGACGGGTTGCTTTGCGCAGACTGCGCCGGAGAAAGTGTCGGAAATTGAGGGTGTCAATCTCGTAGTCGGCACATCGGGCAGAAATAAGATTGTCGAGCTGGTCGAGCAGGCGGAAAATGCGCGCATCGCCGTGGAGGATATTATGCAGGCGCACGAATTTGAGCCGCTTTCCGTTTCCGGCTACAGCGAGCATACGCGCGCCTTCATCAAGGCACAGGAGGGCTGCAGTCAGTTTTGCAGCTATTGCATTATCCCATATGCGCGCGGGCCGGTGCGCTCAAGACCGCAGGTAGAAATCATTGAAGAGGCAAATCGCCTTGCCGCGCACGGCTACGAAGAGATTGTGCTGGTCGGCATTCACATTGCATCGTACGGCAGAGATTTAAAAGAGGATACAAGCCTGCAAACGCTGATTACAGAAATTGAGAAAATCGACGGTATTCGCCGCATCCGCTTAAGCTCGATTGAGCCGATGCATTTAAACGAAGCCTTTATTGAAACGGTGAAGAATTCAAAAAAGCTTTGCCGTCATTTCCATATTTCGCTGCAGAGTGGCTGTGATGCAACGCTTCGGCGTATGAACCGCAAGTATACAAGCGCAGATTACGCAAGGATTGCAGCGGGTTTACGCAGTGCATTTGAAGATGTTGCCATCACAACGGACGTTATGGTGGGCTTCCCGGGCGAGACAGAGAAAGAATTTAACGCATCACTCGAATTTGTGAAGGATATGCAATTTGCCGAGGCGCACGTGTTTGCCTATTCCGTACGCGGCGGCACGCCGGCACAGAAAATGCCGAATCAGGTTGCGCCTGAGGTCAAGCATACGCGCAGCGCAAGGATGATTGAAGTGAGTGCACAGTCGCAAAAAGCATTCTTGAAGCGTTTTGTCGGCAGAACGCTTGAGGTACTGTTTGAACAGCCGGTTTCCGGCAAGGACAATGTATATGAGGGCAAAACGGATAATTATATCACCGTGCTTGCCGAAACGGATACAAGCGTTGCAAATCAGTTTCATATGGTGGAAATCCAGCGTGTGGAGGGTATGCAGCTCTACGGCAGAATTGTGAGGTAGATTATGAATCAGACTGTATTGATCACGGGCGCATCGCGCGGCATCGGCGCAGCGTGTGCCGAGGAATTTGCAAAGCGCGGCTATCGCGTGATTGTGAACTATAATCAGAATAAAAAAGCCGCCGAAGCGGTTTGCGAAAAAATTCGCGCGCTGGGCGGTGTGTGTATGTGTGTGCAGGCGGAC
>JAFQPV010000230.1 GCA_017411585.1 Clostridia bacterium
ACCACCGAAGATCCAAACGGCCTTCTTGGAGAGGAAGTCCTTCATTTCGAGGATTTCCGTTGCAGCATCGCTGCCGCAAGCCTCAAGTGCTGCAACGAGCTTATCTGTAGCCGCGCTGTTTGCATTGATATCATCGTAGGTTGCGAGCCATTCTGCAGCTGCATCCTTAGCGCTGTCGCAGGAGATAGCCTTTACCTTCTCAGCGAGTCTCTCACGGAGCTGCTTTGCAGCAACAGCCATACCGAGACCATGCTCAGCGTTATCCTCGAAGAGGGAGTTTGCCCAAGCCGGACCCTGACCCTTATGGTTCACGGTGTACGGTGTGGACGGTGCAGAACCACCCCAGATGGAGGAACAACCTGTAGCATTGGAGATATACATCTTATCGCCGCAAATCTGTGTAATGAGCTTTGCGTACGGTGTTTCACCACAGCCTGCACATGCGCCCGAGAACTCGAGGAGCGGCTGGTGGAACTGAGAATTCTTTACATTCATCGGACCAGCGAGAACGTCTTCCTTCACGGATACCTTGATACCGTAGTTGAAAGCTTCCTGCTGTTCGAGCTGTGTATCGATCGGCTTCATAACGAGAGCCTTTTCCTTTGCCGGACAAACCTTAGCACAGTTACCGCAGCCGGAGCAGTCGAGTGTGGAAACAACCATAGCAAACTTATAGTCAGCCTTACCGGTCATTGCCTTAGACTTCATTGCAGCCGGAGCAGCAGCAGCTTCGTCAGCGTTTAATACAACCGGACGAATTGCAGCGTGCGGACAAACGATAGCACACTTGTTACACTGGATACAGTTGTCTGTGATCCATTCCGGAACATCAACAGCGATACCGCGCTTCTCGTAAGCAGCCATACCCTGCGGGAGGTGACCGTCAACCATATCCATAAATGTGGATACCGGAAGCTTGTCGCCAGCCTGTGCGTTACACGGACCAAGAATATTCTTAACGAATGCCGGAACATCCTTTTCAACAGTAGCGTCATCTGCAGCATTCTTCCAATCAGCCGGAACGTCAATCTTCTTGATGTTCTTTTCGCCTTCAACGATTGCCTGATGGTTCATGCTAACAATCTTTTCACCCTTCGCACCGAAGGACTTAACAACTGCAGCCTTCATATATTCTACAGCGTCAGCAAACGGAATTACATCAGCAATCTTGAAGAATGCGGACTGGAGCACGATAGAGGTCTTGTTACCGAGACCGAGCTCTTTTGCAATACCGATAGCATCGATTGTGTAGAGGTTAATGTTGTTTTCAGCGATGTAGCGCTTCATCTTACCCGGCAGTCTTGCGGACAGCTCATCGATGTCCCAAGCGCAGTTTAAGAGGAAGTTACCGCCCGGTACGAGGTCCTCAACCATATCGTACTTGTCCACATAGGACGGGTTGTGACATGCAACAAAGTTTGCCTTGTTGATGAGGTAAGTCGACTTAATCGGCTTCTTACCGAAACGCAAGTGGGATACTGTGATACCACCGGACTTCTTAGAGTCGTAGCTGAAATATGCCTGTGCGAACAAGTCTGTGTGGTCACCGATAATCTTGATGGAGTTCTTGTTTGCACCAACGGTACCGTCAGAGCCAAGACCCCAGAACTTACAAGCAGTGTTGCCTTCAGCAGATGTGTCCGGATTTTCAACTCTTGCGAGGGACAGATTTGTTACGTCGTCCTCGATGGAGAGTGTGAAGCCCTTGATCGGTGCAGCTGCGTCGAGGTTCTTGTAAGCTGCGATAATGTCAGCCGGAATTGTATCCTTAGAACCAAGACCGTATCTACCGCCAACGATCATCGGCGCATTAGCATTGCCTGCGTAGCAAGCACAAACGTCGAGGTAAAGCGGCTCACCGATGGAACCCGGCTCCTTTGTTCTGTCGAGTACAGCAATCTTCTTACATGTTGCCGGAACAGCCTTAAGGAATGCTTCTACCGGGAACGGTCTGTACAGACGAACCTTGATTAAACCAACCTTCTCGCCCTTAGCGGTCAAGTAGTCGATTGTCTCTTCGATGGTTTCACATACGCTACCCATAGCAACGATTACCTTCTCCGCATCCGGAGCACCGTAATAGTTTACGAGACCGTAGTTTGTACCAATCTTAGCGTTAACCTTGTTCATGTATTCTTCTACAACAGCCGGAACTGCATCGTAGTACTTGTTGCAAGCTTCTCTATTCTGGAAGAAGATGTCAGGGTTCTGCGCACTACCGCGAAGCACCGGATGCTCCGGATTGAGTGCGTTGTTTCTGAATGCCTTAACAGCATCCATATCTACCATTTCTTTTAAGTCTTCATAATCCCATACTTCGATTTTATCGATTTCATGAGAAGTTCTGAAACCGTCAAAGAAGTGCAGGAACGGTACCTGACCCTTAATTGCAGCTAAGTGTGCAATTGCGCCGAGGTCCATTACTTCTTGCGGGCTGTTGGAGCACAGCATCGCATAACCTGTCTGGCGGCAAGCCATAACGTCGGAATGGTCACCGAAAATGTTGAGCGCGTGGGACGCTACACAACGAGCCGATACATGGATAACGGACGGGAGGAGTTCACCTGCCATCTTGTACATGTTCGGGATCATCAAAAGAAGACCCTGGGAAGCTGTGTAGGTTGTGGTGAGCGCACCTGCTGCCAAGGAACCGTGTACAGCACCTGCTGCACCAGCCTCGGACTGCATCTCAACAACCTTAACCGGCTGACCGAAAATGTTTTCTCTCTTGTCAACCGCCCATTCATCCGTAACTTCTGCCATTACGGAAGACGGGGTGATCGGGTAAATCGCAGCAACGTCTGTAAACGCGTACGATGCCCAAGCGGCGGCGTTATTACCGTCCATAGTTTTCATTTTTCTTGCCATCTATGTTTCCTCCTTACTAAAAATACAATACATAAGCACACCTATAGGCATACTTCATCTTATACATTATAACAGTTTGTTATAGAAGTGTCAAGTGATGAAACCTGCTATTTTATGCGATTTTCGGATAAATTATTCATGTATATATATATTTCGGTTACCAAACAGTAACATAAGAGACATTTTTTTGTTATAGCAAATTTTTATGCAGTATAATATAATGTATTTAGGAGTTGTTTAAATTTGTTTTGGGGAAGGTGAGGCAGCATGAGGATTGAAAAACTAAGTTTAAACAAAATCAAGGTGACCGTGGGTTACGAAGATTTGTCTCTATATGACATTTCGTATGAAACACTGTCGCCCACATCGCCGCGACTTCGCGCCTTTATACTGGCAATGATGAAGCGCGCCGAAATAGAAATCGGGTTCAGTGCACCTGCAGGCAACGTGATGATTGAAGCGATTCCGCAAGGGGATGAGTTTGTGTTTTTAATCACACGCGTTGATGCGCAAGCTGAAGAAAAAGCAAAACCGGTACTTACGCGCGAAGAAAAACGCGAGAAACTAAAAAACCGTTCATATCGCATTGTAAAAAAGCATGTAACACAAGATAAGCCGGATAAGCAAATCTTTCGATTTGAAAATTTGCAAAGCTTTGCGCTGCTGTTAAAGGTGGCATCCCTACCAAAAACAGCTGTGTTATATAAATGTGAAGATAGTTATTATCTGTCTTTGCCGTGCGGTAGTGCAAAGGCAAAGCAGCTCGCGAATATCGTGCTTGAGTTTGCAGCCTCTGTGGATGCAAAGCTCATACAGATTTATTTAAAGGAACACGCAAAGGGGTTTGCGCGCGGAAATGAATTCGATAAAATCTTGGCTTGTTACAAATAAGAATACAAAATTTTGAAACGGCTCATTGAGCCGTTTTTTGTTTGCTCTCGCGGCGCAGGTAAACCCAGCGCCATGCAATTGTTGGTTGAAATTTAATCTGTAAACGCAAAAACGGTACCCACCGAGGTGGGTACCGCATTTTGTTTTTTAGAAGCTATGCTTCAGACTCGAAGTTAAATTACTTCGTGTACTTCGGCATATCGTTCTCGTAGTTGATTACGTATACATCAACAACTTCATCATTGTAGAGTCTGATGATTGCATAGTAAAGCTTTGTATCAGCAGCATTACCAGCACCAGTCTCAACGTTACCGTTGTCGAGTGCGATGTACTCAGATGCAAGAACGGAATCAGCTGTGGAAGCGTACAACTTGGTCTTAGCCTTATTGTTGTAAACTACAACATTTGCACTTTCCGGAATCATGTATACATAGTCGGAACCAGCTACATCAGCATTAACTGCAAGCTTAACCTTCAGACCACCGTCAACAGAATCAACGGAAGCGATGAAACCAGCCATTACTTCGTTGTCAGCTTCGTAAGTTGTCTCGTAGGTGTACATATAGTCGTCACCTGCGGAACCGATAACTGCAGCTTCAAATACATCGAATGTAGCTTCGCTCGGAGTGCCAGTCAATACAGTATTTTCAACATCAGCAACCTTAGAAGCAATCTTAGTTACATTCTCCATAAGGTTAGCATCGTCAGCTACGCTGTAGATGAATACATCACCTTCTGTGAGACCTCAACTACAGTAGAGGAAGCTTCGCTATCGAGAACGAACATTGTCTTCTCTTCGCCGCCCTGGATGTAGTAAACCTTTACAGCATCTTCATCATCATCACCGTATGTGGTTGTGCGTGCTTCCTTGAAGTATGCGAATGCAGCTTCGGAATCAGCAGCCATTGTACCGCTTGTGATGAGAGCTACGTTGTATGTGCCGTTAGCGTTGTAGCCATAGAATGCTACATCGTATTCCTTCTCGTTTACGAGAGTTGCAGCGTCTACAACCTTCCAATCAGCAAACTCAGCAGTCGGCTCGATCATGAATACCTTAGCGCCTTCAGCCAGAGTCTTGGAAGCCTTGAACTTGTTAGTAGCAGAGATCCATTCCTTTGTAGCAGTCGGAACTACGCCAAAGTCATTTTCGTCTGCGTTGTTGCCGTTCGGCAGGTAAATCTTTGTAAGCTCTGTACCACTTACATCATAAGCGATGAGCTTTTCTGTAGCTGTACCGTTGTCAACGAGATCTTCGATGATTTCAACCGGGGACATACAATTGTTTACAACATATTCAGTCTCTACAGCCTCTGTATCCGGATTATCACCAACTACAGTATAGAGATAATCTTCTTCGTCACCGCCGAAGATAGCTACCATCTCAGCTGCTGTGTACTTTGTTGCAGCCTTCTTGTCAGAAGTCTGAACACCGTTGATTTCGATTCTGTCAGCTACATCGTATGTTACATCTTCACCAGCAGCAGTGAACATTCTGAGGGACTTATCACCGAAGGAAGAAGTACCTACTTTGTAAACATAAGCATAATCATTGCTCATTGTTGTTGTAGTATCGGAGTAAACGATAACGCCAGTGGATGTGAGGTAGAACTTACCTTCATCACCCGGTGCCGGGAAGTTAGTAACAAATGCCGTAGCACCGAATACTTCGTATTCTTCGTCGCCGATTTCAACGAGGTTATCGCTGTTTACGCCGGACTTAACCTTACCTTCTACAACGTTTCTTGTAGCGTGGATTTCAACGAATGTCGGATCAGACAGACCGTTGGAAGCAATAAGAACTACGTCATTCTTCTGGAGGTCTGTGAGCTCTGCAGCTACACCGTCGATAGTAACTGTGAGTTCCTTCATGTTCTCAACAGCGTCCTCGTTGAGGGCGATGCTGCGAGTCGGATGAAGTGTGTTAACAGTTGTGCTGTTCTGGCCCTTCAGACGGAGTGTCATAGAGCTTGCTACAACAGAATCAACAACTGCGATGTCATAGGACTTAACAACGAAGAGATCATACTCACCATCGTTGTTGGTGTCGATAACCTTGATTGTACCAGCGTAAGCCGGAATAACATCAGAGTTAGCTGTAACTGCAAACGGAGTACCGTTGTTTACAGTAACCATTGCACCAGCTGCTACATCGATAACAGTCGGGCGCTTGTCGTCATGGTCAGCGTTGCTCCAGTAGGAGAATACGCCGTTAGCGATATCCATAACTTCGTCAGAATCAACTTCAGAAGCTGTCTCATCGCAGAGAACATCGAGGTCTTCGAATACGATTTCCTTCGTCTTTGTTGTCTTAGCAACAACAGCGATTACATCGTAGTCGCCATCTTCGTTTTCAGCGAGGTAAGCATTGGAGCTGTAGTAGAGAAGGTCTGCTGCAGCTGCATCTTCACAGTAGTAATCGTTGAGTGCGTATACAACCGGGTCACCTGTGCCAACGAGCTCAAGAGCCTTGATTGTGTTCGCATCGATCTTGGAGATGCTGTAATCGATTTCGCCTTCATCCATAGATGTGTCGTTCTTGAATGTGTTAACAACCATACCTTCTACACGGTATACGCCGAGCTTGTTGTTGAGGAGGTTCTTTGCAACCGGCTCATACTTAGCTTCTGTACCGTATGTTACTCTTTCCATCAGGTTAACTTCGAGAGCGTTGTATACGAGCATAGCGATGTCGCTTCTCTTAGCCGGTGCTGTGGAATCTGTGATTGTAACCTTGTTTGTGAGCTTGAGGTCTGCAGCTACCATCATATAACCGGACGGATAGCCACCCTGGTCTTCAGCCATGTAAGTATAGCCGAGTGCTGCAACGATCAGCTTAATAGCCTGTTCGTATGTAACGTTATCTTCCGGACCAAACTCTTTGTCGTTGTAACCGTTGATAATGTTCAAGCCCTTTGCGTACTTAACGTAACCCGATGCCCAGTGGTCAGCTGTTACGTCTTCAAAACCCGATGCAGTCTTGCCAAATTCAGCCTTGCTAATCATAGCGCAGAGAATCTTAGCCATTTCTGCTCTTGTTACGTTCTGATCCGGATTGAAGTTACCCTTGTCATCACCGTTGATGATGTTAAGAGCGGACAGAACTTTTACTGCTTCTGCGTACTTAGCGTTGCTAGCTACGTCCGGGAAGTTAACAATCGCTGCGGATGCAACTACACCGAAAACCATAACACAAGCAACAACCAGTGCCAACAGTTTCTTGAGATTTCTCATATCTCAATTCCTCCCTTAAAAAAAATTTTTTGTTGAAAGAGTGTTGTGTCTTAGCAGGCCGCGGTCACCCTCTTTCACTGCGACCCGCCCGACGGCAACAAGGGACACTAATGCCCTAAGTTGTCTTCTTGCATTGATTATAACATCCCAAAATTATGTAGTCAATGCAGTTAATACAGTTGTAATATAACTGTAAAATTAGTAATTCGCCTGTAGTATTGCGCCCTTTCGCAACACCATTTTGACACAATTACTCTTTATATTTACACGCGTACGCCAAAGCATACACGGTTGGGATCTCACAATATATAATCTGTGCAAAGTACTATTATATAAGGAAGAAACTCACTCTCCCAATGGCATACTACACCCTTTACACAGAACACCACTCAATTATTATATACACCCAAATCTGATTTGTCAATCCGTATTTTTAATTTTTCGTCCTTTTTTATAAATATTTCGTCTTTTTTTGCATGGCTTTGCTATTGCAATTGTATTTTGCGTGTGCTAAAATAAATTTAGCATTTTATTATTACGTTCATTATTACGAAAAAGGAGTTTTTACTATGAAAGCAATCGTTCTCGCAGCAGGCAAAGGCAGCCGACTGCAATCCGAAAAGTTCAACTTACCGAAGGTGCTTCGCCGTGCAAACGACAGGCCGCTTATCAGCTATGTGCTCGACAGCATTAATTTCATCGCACCGCAGGACATCGAAATTGTTGTCGGTTATATGCGCGAAAAGGTGATGGAGGAGCTCGGCAACGCATACGGCTACAGCGTGCAGGAAGAGCAGCTCGGTACGGGTCATGCTGTTATGTGCACTCGTGAACATATGGAAGGCTATGACGGTCAGGTGCTGATTTGCTACGGTGATATGCCGCTCGTTAAGCCGGAAACATACAAAAAGCTCGTAGATAAGCATTTGGAAAGCGGTGCACACTGCACACTTTTAACTGCAATCGAGGAAAATCCGCCGGCATATGGCAGAATCGTTCGCGGCGCAGACGGCAAGCTCACAAATATTGTAGAGGAAAAAGACTGCACACCGGAACAGAAATTAATCAAGGAAGTTAACGTCGGCATTTATGTATTCGATGCAAAAGAGCTGATGGCAGGTTTGGGCGAGCTGAAAAACAGCAACGCACAAAACGAATACTACTTAACTGATATGCCGCAGATTTTCATCGAAAAGGGTTTGAGCGTTGAAACCTTTGCTATTGAAAACAGCACAGAGTATTTCGGCGTAAATACTATGGAAGACCTCGAATTCTGCGAAAATGAATTGAAGAAACGCTAAATCTTTATACAACGAGGGATTTTTATGAAAAAACTATGCATCGCTTTGCTTTTATGTAGTTGCATTCTTTCCGGGAGCATATCTTTTGCTGCTCCGATTGGCAGCATAGACGGCTACAGCTGGGATACAGCGCAAATCCAGGTCAATATGCCTGCGGAATATCAGCCGGAACCGGAGCCTGCACCGGAGGAAGCACCGTCTGTCAGTGCGGGCACGGAAATCGGCCGCGCTTCCACCACGTACAGCGAGTCATCCTCCTATGCAAACCGAAATCAGAATATGCTGCTCGCGACGCAAGCCATCAACGCTGTAGTTCTTCAGCCGGGTGAAGTTTTTTCCTATAATAATACACTCGGTCCGCGCACAGCAGAACGCGGCTATAAAATCGCAACCATTTTCCAGGGCGGCAAAAAGGTGCCCGGTCTCGGCGGCGGCATTTGTCAGATTTCCTCTACGCTGTATATGGCAACCAAAAATGCCGGCTTAGAAATTGTAGAACGCTATCCGCACAGTCTGCCGGTTTCCTACTGCAGCCGCGATGATGAAGCAACGGTTTCCTGGGGCGTTTTGGATTACCGATTTAAAAACAATCTAAGCGTACCGATTCGCATTAATGCCACTATGGGTGGTGGCGTTTGCGAGGTAATCATCCAAACACCGTAAAGTTATAAAAAAGAAGGTTTTTAAAAAACCTTCTTTTTTTGCGCCTGAAATACATGACATAAAACTTTTGTTGTAATTTGGGTTGAAATCGGCAAAAATCAGTAGTATAATAAATAAGTGTGAATGGGGGCGTTTTTATGAACGGCAAAATCGGGTTTGACAACAAAAAATACATTCAAATGCAGTCGAAGCATATCGGCGAGCGCGTGCATATGTTTGGCGACAAGCTATACTTAGAGCTTGGCGGCAAACTGTTTGACGACCACCACGCATCGCGTGTGCTGCCGGGTTTTGAGCCGGACAGCAAAATTAAAATGCTGATGCATTTAAAGGACAAGCTCGAAATTGTAATCGCCATCAGTGCCATTGACATTGTAAAAAACAAGGTCAACAGCAATCACAATCTCACCTACGATTTGGACACCATTCGATTAATTAAAGCTTTCCAGAGTCTCGGTCTTTTGGTCGGCAGTATTGTTATCACACAGTACAGCGGTCAGCCTGCAGTGGATATGTTTAAAATGCGCTTGGAAAACATGGGCATCAAGGTGTTTTTACATTACCCGATTCCCGGCTACCCGTCAAACGTAGAATTCATCGTTAGCGAAGAAGGGTTTGGCAAAAACGATTATATCGAAACCGAAAAACCGATTGTCGTTGTTACTGCACCCGGACCGGGCAGCGGCAAAATGGCAACCTGTCTTTCGCAGCTGTATCACGAAAACATTCGCGGCATCAAAGCAGGTTATGCAAAATTTGAAACCTTCCCGATTTGGAATCTGCCGCTAAAGCATCACGTTAACCTCGCCTATGAGGCTGCTACGGTAGACCTAAACGATGTTAATATGATTGACCCGTTCCATTTGGAAGCATACGGCGAGACAACGGTCAACTATAACCGCGACATCGAGGTTTTCCCGGTGCTTAATGCTATTTTGGAAAAAATTCTCGGCGAAAGCCCATACAAATCGCCAACAGATATGGGTGTAAATATGGCGGGCAACTGTATCGTGGATGATGCGGTTTGCCGCCAGGCTTCCAAGGAAGAAATTATCCGAAGATATTATCAGGTTCTGAAGGATAAAATCAACGGCAAGTGTGACGACTCGGTACTGTATAAAATGCAGCTGATTATGAAGCAGGCTGAGGTAGATTGCCACCAACGCGCAGTTGTCGATGCTGCGCTTTCCAAGGCAAAGGAATCCGGGCACACCGCCTGCGCAATCCAGTTGCCGGACGGACGAATCATCACCGGCAGAAATTCCGACCAGCTTGGCGCATCCAGTGCTGCACTTTTGAATGCACTCAAGCAAATTACAGGCATTGCCGATGACATTCACCTCATTTCACCAGAGGTTATTGAACCGCTACAGAACCTGAAGCTAAATCACCTCGGCAATAAAAACCCACGCTTGCATATGGATGAAACACTGATTGCACTGTCCATTTGCGCAGCAAGTGACCCAATCGCAAAAAAGGCATTGGAGGGCATCAATGCACTCAATGGTGCAGAAGCACATTCGACTGTGCTCGTATCACACGTAGATGAAAACATCTTCAAAAAGCTCGGTATGCATTTGACCTGCGAAGCAGTTTATAAGTAAATAACAAAAGCAGGTGGCGTGTGCGCAGAAATAAATCCGCGAACACATCCACCTGCTTTTTATATATCCTTTTCCGGTACACGGTCTACCGAATACATTTTAACATCCTTTTCATGTGCATACTGTACCGTATATGCCGTGCCACCTATCGCACTGCGCAAAAACGCGATGCCGCAACAGCTCAAATCCACCATACGTCGATTTCGCATATGCATACAATATGCACTGTAATGCTCCGATACATACTCTACCGTATCCGCAGCATCTAAAATTGCACGATAAATCTGCTGGTCCTTTGCACCCCAGCGCTTTTCCTGCCCCTTGCAGGGAAGAATCATCCGAAGCTGTACAAACGGATAGCTCTCCTTCAAGCGAAGCACAATCTGCGCAGCAATTGTGTCAAACCCAAGCGCACCGCCACAACAAAAGGTCTGAATATTCATCTTTTCAACGAGACTGACGCAAAGCGCATATGTGTTTTCCCGAATACGCACCTCTTCCGCACGCGGCACAACGCGATGTCCCGTAAAAAAGCATGTTTGTTCCTTCATCTTCCTCTTTCCTTTTTATAAAAAAGCCGCCTTTGTTTTTTCAAAGGCGGCTTTCAATGTTGTTCCTTATTTGTTGATAATTACAATGGTACTCGCTTCAAAAGCGCCGAGTTTTTCCGCACCGGTTGCAACAATCGAATCGCCTTCAGCGATATTCGACAGCTTTGTCTTTGCACCGTTCGAGCCTGCAATAATCGAAGTCTTGTCGTTTACAAAAATCTGACACGAATATATTTCATCCGTTGCTGCATCACGAACGTCAACACTTACAAAGCCCAGCGCTGTATTCACCAGCGTAACTGTACCAGTCAATGTGCTTGCTTTCGCAACACTGGTCACCGTAATCTTCGATGCCGTTGCACTTTCCGTATTTACAGTTACAGTATAGCCGAGAAGCAAATCATAGATATCGCTTTCTACATTGTCAATCAGAATTTTCGAATCCATTGTCAGATAAACCGTTCGAAGTGTGTCATCCGAAAGCTTAATCTCAATATACGGCTGTTCTCTTTCAATGTGAATCGCTACAAGTGTACCCTTTACGGTCGAATTTTTAGAGCTTGCTGTAATCTTGGTAATCTCACCGTATGTAAAATCAAGTGCAATTGTATCACCAACAAGCAAGTCAGTCAATGTAGCATCCTTACCGTTTCTCTTCACAGTTACTTTGTCCGAAATCGGCCAGGAAGTGTCGTCATAAGCTGCATCTTTATGACCAATAGTCAACATATTTGCTTCGTTTACATATTCAAGACCGGCAAATGTTGCGTTCTCAATCTTTTTCTCCTTAGATTTTGCATCAATGCTGACAATCTTACCGGAAACCATCTTTGCAGAAACCTCGTCCGTTACGGTAATTGCAGCCAGCGACACTCTCGGTTCACCGTTTACAGTATAAACAACCGTTCCTTCAGAAAGAAGATACTGCTCTGTTGTATTCACGCCGCCTACCTTATCGTAAATCTTAACAAATGTGCCGCGCGAATCTGTATACGAACCGTTGTAAATACCCTCAATCACTCTTGTGTTGCTTTCGCTTTCTTCGGTCTGCACTGCATCAATTGCAATCACACCCTGGAAAGTCTTAACAACCGTTACTTCGTCACCATTTTCCAAATCTGCTATTGTTGCTGCAGCACCGTCACGGTGTACAACGATACTATTATAAAATTCAAAGTTTTCACCATTTACTGTAAAGGAGGTCTCTGTAACATCGGCAAGCGCACCGCTGATGTAAGATATATTCAGTCTGTCCATTGTGCGCTTCAGCATAATTGCAACCTGTGCACGCGTTACGCCGCTGTTTGCAGAAAAGGTGCCGTCTCCCATACCGGTCATGATGCCATACTTCGTTGCAAAGTCTATGTAGCCGGCAGCATCCTTCGGGAACGTCGCTGCATCGGTATACTCCACAACAACCGTACCCGTCTGCTTTGCTTCTTCCACGCCGCCCATAATTCTTGTAATCAGCTTAGCGGCCTCATGGCGCTTCATCGGTACATCCTGTACATCTGCTGCCAGATAATCCTTTAAATCTGCCTCTTCCAAAACACCGCGATATAACAAAAAGCAGAGTTCCTTACTTGCGTAAGTCACATACTTTTCCGCAACCTTTGCATACAACTTCTGTGCATCTGCAACTGCCTGTACATTTTCCTTGTCATTTACACCGATGACGCGCGCAAACAATGTAAATGCCTCTTCATTTGTCACGCTGTTTTCCGGTTTGTATGTACCATCCGAATAACCCTTAACGATACCGAGTTCTGTAAGCTCCTCGACCGTATCGCGTGCCCAATCCCAACGCGCTTCTTTCAAATCCGGGAAAGACGCTGCTGAAACAAACGTCACGGTGCACATCATTACAAGCGCAAGCACCATTGCAAGTGTTTTTTTCATAATCCTCTGCCTCCTCTGTTTTCGTACTATATAAAGCCATCTGATTTTATTATACCACAAAATATCGTCATGTAAATAGATTTTATATTAAGTATGTGTAACAAATTTTTACATATGCGCATTTGCTGCAAAACGCGTGCATACATTAAAAAGGGAAGGGAGACGATTTTATGCGAAAAAAGACGAATTCTGACACACCGTCGCTTGACAAAATCGGTAATGAAGAAACGCTGCGTGAATTAAAAGCGCTCGCCTCCACACGCGAGGGGCAGCAATTGAAAAAAGAGCTTGCAAGCATAGACACGGAAAAGCTGTTGGAAAAATTCAATCAAATGGATAAAGAAATCCTGAAATCCAAGCTAAAAAACATCAATGCGGACACACTGAAAAAAGCGATACAAAACAAGGATTTCTTAAACAAACTGAAATAAAGGAGGTACCGCAAATGGAGGGCGGAATTGACGGCGCAGTTGACGCTTTAAAGGATTTGTTAAACAGTCCGGATGCTGCAAAAACTATTGAATCCATGCTCGGCAGTATCGGCATCGGCACGGATACGCCTGCCCCGAAAGCAGATATGCCTGCACTTCAACCGGAAAAGCTGATGCAGGTTATGCAGGCATACAAATCCATTGGCGACAGTCCGGACAATCGCGTGACGCTACTACGTGCTGTGCGTCCCTTTCTTCGCGATTCCCGGCGCAGCAATGTCGATACAGCTATTCAGCTTTTGACTGTAATGCGTATACTGCCGCTGCTCGGCGAATTCAAAGACCTCCTATAGACGGGTAACTATGTACAGACGTTATTATCGATACAACGATCCTGCACCGGCATCTACATTGCGGCGCAATCCGCCTACCCACACACCCATTGCACCCTCTGCACCAAAAGCAGAAAAAGCAGAAAAAACAAGCAATTTTACTGACAAACTGTTTAAACTCGCAGAGAAAGATGATTTGATTTTAATCGGTCTTTTGCTGCTGGTGCTGCTGGAAGAAGATAAAAAAGACATTGATTTTCCAATGGTGCTGGCACTGCTGTATCTCTTACTGCAAAAGTAAAACAAAAAACGACAGGAGGACAAAATGAAAAAGATACTGCTACTACTGATGCTGTATACCATCATTATACTCGGTTTACCGCTCTTAATTACCACTATACTACACCCTAAACCGCAATCAACCTCTGCAGAACCGATTGACACCATCACCACCTTTGTTGCATTAGAGGACAAGGTTGTAGAAATGGACTTTTCCACCTATCTGAAAGGTGTGGTGGCGGCTGAAATGCCGGCTTCATTTCATACAGAAGCTTTGCGCGCACAAGCAGTAGCTGCGCGCAGCTACACCCTGCGCAAAATGGCCGACTATAAGCGAGACGGAAATCCAAATGTACATAAAGGTGCGGACACCTGCACCGATCCCAATCATTGTAAAGCTTGGATTAGTGATACAGAGCTGCACGCGCGCTGGGGAGCTGACTATGATGCAAATATGCAAAGAATTGCTGCAAGTGTCGAGGACACTGCCGGCATCGTTATGACTTATGAAGGGACTTTGGTAAACGCAGTCTTCCATTCCACCTCCTCTGGACAAACCGAAAATGCAAAAGACGTTTGGGGTGGCGATGTGCCATACCTCGTAAGTGTGGTTAGTTACGGTGACGAGCTTTCACCGCGCTACAGTTCCGATTTAACCATCAGTGCCGCAGAATATAAATCCAAACTGACTGCCGCATATCCGGACGCACATTTTTCCGACGGCGATACTTTAGTTCGTGAAATTTTACGTTCACAGGCGGGGGGCATCAAAGAACTGACTACCGGCGGAATTACACTGACCGGAAATCAATTTAGAGAACTGTTCGGCCTGCGCAGCACCAACATTCAGTTTACACAAAGCAGCACCTCCATTACTATGGCAGTTACCGGCAACGGACACGGTGTCGGTATGAGTCAGTACGGCGCAAACTACCTTGCCTCACAAGGAAAAACCTACGAGGAGATTTTAAAAACATACTACAGCGGTGTAAACGTACAACCGTACACAAGCAATTAAGCGCAGATACTTACATACATCGCATAAAACGCAAAATATACCATTCATTTTATAAACAATTACAATATATTGTGTGTATACGTCGAATTGCGCGTTCGCTTTTTCTTTTCTTTTCAGGCATTTTATGGTAGAATAATACACGAAGGGGAAAATAAATTTTAAGGATTGGTGATTCTTTTTGGACAAGCAATTGTATGCGACAAAAAAGGTAGAAGCAACTGAAGAACATGATGCTTTTGCACTGGAATACTATGTAACTGAAGACGAAATGCCGCTTGGCGAACGAATGAGTGTATTATCCTACGGCGTAGAAATCATAATGCGCGGTCGACTGCAAATTGAAGCCTCTCGTGCAAGCTTTCTTTTCTCGAGCAAAGCACAAGCAGAGGATTTTGCCGCAATCCTTGCAAAGGATGCAACCTTCCCGGTATCCTTGGCAGGCATTGTCGAAGATATTATGGCAGGACAGGATATTCCGCAAACTGTATGTGAACCAAAAGTACAGTGTTTTACAGCAAGTGCATAATAAAAACCGATGTTCAGCTAAACTGAACATCGGTTTTTCACATAATCATATCAAATAAATTCCATTACATTTCTGTTCTCTTCCGACAAATACAAGGTCGGACAATTTTCGCCCAGTGCATTTTTCAATATTTTCTCAAACAATTCACGACAAATAATTTCCGTCGTATAATGATCAATATCCAATATACACATGCCACGCGCTGCATATTCACGCATCTGCGGATAGGAAAAATCGCCGCTCAAAAACAACTCCGCCCCCAAAGATGCCGCCGATTCACAAAGCGAAGCACCCCCGCCGGTGTTGACCGCTACGCGGGAAATGACTTTATCTTTATCACCGCAAAAGCGCGCCCCCTGTGCACCAAGCACTTTTTTGGCGTGCTGCGCAAATGCGTACGCCGTCTGCGGCTTGACATTGCCGATTCTGCCGATGCCTTCCTCGGGCACCTCAACATCCTCTACTGCAACCGTATCCGTAAGCCCCAGCTTTTCGGCGAGCAAATCATTCAGTCCACCCTTGGCGATATCTAAATTTGTATGCGCCGCATAGTAAGTAATTCCATACTGAAACAGCTTTTCAATTGCGCGCGTTTCCGGTGCATCCACGGTCAGCGTTTTCGTGCCGCGATATAAAATCGGATGATGTCCGATAATCAAATTTGCGCCATACTTTTTTGCTTCCTCGACGACACCGACATCTAAATCCAATGTCAAAAGCACTCCGCTTACCTCCGCTTCTGCATTGCCGCACAGAAAACCAACATTATCTTTGCTGTATGCAATACGTCGCGGTGCCGCCTGCTCAATTACTGTAACTATTTCTTTACACTTCATATGATCTCTCCTTTTTCAAATGCTTCATACGCCTGCATTTTTTCCGCAAATTCCTGCTGCAAACCGGATTTTTCCGCCTGTGCAGTTTCAGCAATAATACCGGCTAAAATTCGTTTCTTCCAATTAAAATAGTCTTCAAAGAGCGGCGGTCGGCTTTTGCGCAGTGCCGGCGAAAAAGCGCAATCCAAAACAGAAAACCGATCTGTCTTGCCAAATTGTACCTCCAGCACTGTATAGATGCGCCGATCTTCCCGCACCAAATGCTCCGAAAGGATTTCAAAGCCGTTTGCATATAAAAACGCGCGCAAATCTTCGTCTGCACGCATTGGCTGCAGAAAAAGGCGTGTACTTTCGGTTAACAGATGCTTGCCCGCCGATATAATGTCTGCAATCAGAAGTCCACCCATTCCGGCAATCACAATTGCTTCGGCTTCACCGCGTTCCAATGTCAGCAATCCATCTCCAAGCCGCAATTCAATGCTGCTTTCCATCGAAAACCGAGCAATATTTTCACGCGCCTTGTCATGCGGTCCCTGTGCAACATCGGATGCAATCACACGCTTGCCGCGTCTGGCAAGCAATATAGATAAATACGCATGATCGCAACCAATATCCGCAACCGTATTATATTCTTGTATTAAATCTGCCAAAAGCTCCAACCGAGGTGTGCTATGGCATAATAAATCGCTGCTGCGCATACTGCCCCTCCAAAAACAATTCCAATCAGGATTTTCGCCCAAAGCGGAAAATGCCGGCGCTCTTTCACTGCCTGATTATACAATGCATCTGCTTGTTTGAGCTCTTTCAAATCCGTCAATAGCATTGCCTTTTCCGCATCCTCAATCATCGGGCGCATTTTCTTTTCCTGTTTCGGTTCTCTTTCCTCTTCCTTGTTTTCCGTTATCACCGGTGTTGCATTCTCTAGAATTTCCGGTAATTCTACCGTCTCTTCTACTTCAAGTGTTTCCAAATTAACCGCGTCTTCCGACTCTATCCGTTCTGTCAGTACACTTGCCGGCTGTCCACCAAACATTTCAAAGAAGTAAAGCTGTGCATCCAACGGTTCTAAATCATTTTTATATCGAATATATGTGCCATCCGGCTGCATAATACGCGTTTTAACATTGTCACAATCCAACACATCCAGCATTTCTAAAATAGTTTTTTTGCATTTTTTATCCGTTATCGGTGCCGCTACTTCTACACGATTTTGCGTATTGCGTGTCATAAAATCTGCAGAGGAAATATAAATTTCGCTCTCTTCGCCCTCACCGAATACAAAAATGCGCGAGTGCTCTAAAAATCTGCCAACAATGCTTTTTACAACAATGTTTTCGCTTCTGCTCGGTACGCCCGCCTTAAAACAGCAAATGCCGCGCACAAACATTTTCACTTTTACGCCCGCCTGCGATGCCTCTAACAGTTTGTCAATCAATGTTTTATCCGTTACGGAATTACACTTAATCTGCACCAGCGCCGAAAGCCCCATTGTCGCACGATAAATCTGCGCATCGATTTTGTCGAGCAAAACCGGCAGCATACATTTCGGCGCAACCATCAGCTTGTCCGTATATTCTACCGGCTCGCCCATAGCGATATGGTCAAATACACTCTTTACTTCAAGTCCGGTTTGGTAATCTGAAGTAATCAAGCACAAATCCGTATACAACTCGGCAGTTTTTTCATTATAATTCCCTGTACCAATCTGTGTGGTGTAGGTATACCCGTCCTCTGTTTTTCTTGTGATTAGTAAAATCTTTGAATGTACTTTATAATCTTCAAATCCATAACGAATGTTGCAACCCGCCGCTTCAAGCTGTCGGGACCAATCAATATTATTCTGCTCGTCAAAGCGCGCACGCAGCTCTAAAATAGCCGTAACCTCTTTGCCGTTTTCCACAGCCTTTAGAAGTGCAGCCAAAATCTGCGAGTTCGTCGCCACGCGGTAAAGTGTAATTTTTATGCTTACTACATCCGGATCACTTGCCGCCTCCTCTAAAAGGCGCACAAACGGACGAATAGACTGAAACGGATAGCATAAGAGCAAATCCCGTTCCTTTGCCTGGATATGCATCGGAACAGCGTGATCAATCTCTTCCGGATAGAGCGGCTGCAGCGGAATATTTAATAGCTGCGGCTTCTTTTTTCTAAAGATATTTTCCAAGCGAAACGCAAATGTCACATCAAACGGTGAACGCTCGGTAAAAATCTGATTTTTATGCAAATTGAGACTTTTTGAAAAATACTTGCGCAGCCTGTCTGAGAGCGGTTTATTTGTCTGCAAGCGCACAGCTGCCAATCGCTTTCTGCGTTTTAAAAGCTCGCTCATAATATCGCGCCAATCCAGGTCTTCATCATAGCTCGCTTCTGCAATGTCGATATCTGCATTGCGCGTTACCCGAATCAAATAGCGGTCTACAAAAGTGTAGCCCGAAAAAATTAAATCCGCAAAATGGTATACAAGCTCCTCCGTTAAGGCAAAATAAGATTCGCTTTTCATATGCACAAAATGCATCCGCTGCATATCTTCTACCGGTATGAGACCGACCTTTAAATCGCCGGATTTTGTTTTTAGCTGTACCGCAACATACACAGCATTATTTTTTAAAAACGGAAATGTATGCCGATCATCCACAATCTGCGGTGAAAGAAACGATAGAATTTCGTGTCGGAAGTATTTTTGCAAAAGCACTTCATCTGACGGCGAAATTTTAGAAAAATCAATTTTGCGCACGCCTTCCTTTGCAAGTGCCTTCATAATCTCTTTAAAGCATTTATCCTTGCGCTTAATGAGCGGCGGAAGTGTTTCACAAATTGCATCCATTTGCTCGGCAGCCGTCATACCGCTTTTGTTATCGGTCAGCTTCGGTTTTGCTCTGTTTTGGTCATACAGACTACCGTAACGCACCATAAAAAACTCGTCTAAATTCGTTCCGAAAATCGAAACGAATTTCAGGCGCTCTAGCAGAGGGATGGATGTATCCTCTGCTTCTTCCAGCACGCGCTCGTTAAAACGTAGCCAGCTTAGCTCTCGATTGATATATATATTTTTCTTTTGTCCCATATACAACCATACACCTTTATAAAAAATTTCAAAAAGCTATTGATTTCATACACTTATATAATATACAATATTATCATAAAATACAAGAAAAATCTATATTAGGAAGGTTAGAATATGAAAAAAAGAATCGGAATTTTAACAAGCGGCGGCGACTGCCCGGGACTCAACGCAACTATTCGCGGTGTTGCAAAGGCTGTTTATGAAAAAATGGGCAGCGATGCGGAAATCATCGGTATTGAAGACGGCTACCACGGTCTGATTCACGGCGAGTATCACAAAATGAAGCCATCGGACTTTTCGGGAATCTTAACCGTCGGCGGCACTATTTTAGGCACTTCCCGCACACCTTACTCCAAGATGCAGGTCGTAGAGGAAGATAATATTGATAAGGTTGCCGCAATGAAAAAAAATTATAAGGATATGAAGCTGGATTGCCTGCTGACCTTGGGCGGCAACGGCACGCATAAGACAGCAAACCTGCTTTCCTGCGAAGGATTAAACATCATCGGCTTGCCAAAAACAATTGACAACGACATCTACGGAACGGATGTCACCTTTGGTTTTCATACCGCTGTAGACACGGCAACAGACGTAATTGATAAAATTCACACAACGGCATCGAGCCATCGACGAGTCATGCTGGTGGAAATTATGGGCAACAAAGCAGGCTGGCTTACGCTGTATTCGGCGGTTGCCGGCGGTGCTGATATTATCTTAATCCCTGAAATCCCATACGAAATGGATAAGATTATGGGAGCACTTGACCGCCGTGCAGACAAAGGCAGAGCCTTTTCTATCATCGCAGTTGCGGAAGGTGCAATGTCTTCCGCCGAGGCAAAGCTTAAGAAAAAGCAACGTGCACTTTTGCGCGCTGAGCTCGGCTATAAAACAGCTACACAGCAAATTGCAGATGAAATTGCAAAGCGCTCAACCTATGAGACACGCGTTGTGCTCTCCGGTCACATTGTGCGCGGCGGAAGCCCATCTGCCTACGATCGCGTTTTGGCAACACAATTTGGCGCATATGCTGCTGAATTAATTCAAAAGGATATTTTCGGTGTGAGCGTTGCCATGGTCAATAATCGCATCACACACAATGCACTCAAAGACATCGCCGGCATTACAAAATTTGTTCCTGTCGATCATCAGATGATTGGCGTCGCAAAAAGCATGGGTATTTCTTTCGGTGATTAATCTTTTTTAGCATAAAAAAACAGTGGTCAAAATGACCACTGTTTTTTATTTGATTAAATTACTCAGTCGGAGTTTCCGGAGCCGGTGCTTCGCCCCATACGAATTCTACTTCGTATGTAGCAACAACCTCACCGAAAATATCCTTAAGCTCAACCGTAATTGTTCCTGTATGCCCTTCTGCAGCTTCCAGATTAATTTCATCACCTACAACAACTACACCTCTACCGGTAATGGTTGCTGCAACAGAAGCCATCTGTGTGCCTTGCGGTACCTCAATTGTAGCTTTGCCAAGCTCGTTAAGCTCAACAGCCTGATTAACTACTGCACCAGCTGTATAGGTGAGCGTATCGAGTGCCGGAGGCGGATTGTCCGGAAGATTCTTAAGAACTACAACAACCTTAATACCGGAGTTAAATACTCTTACGATACACGGTGTTGCCGGTGTGAGCGGATTGGAGGTATCAACGATATCTGCCACGCTACCGGTTGTAACTCTCTTAGCTTCGCTTGTAGCTTCTGCATCGTAAACGATAACCTTGCTTACAGCATAAGTCATGTTTACAGAAAGAGCATCCATATCATACTTACCGTCTTCACCAACAATTGCTGCGCCGCCATGCTTTGTCTGAATGTAGCCATCCTCAACGGTGAACACGGTTTCCGTATTTACATCACCGACTACGGCCGGATTAGAAATTGTAGCAAACAGCACGGTCGAACCGTCTTTTTCTACCGGAATAGCGAAGTCAGAGGACTGGTATCTTCTACCGCCGCTGATTTCGTTATTGCTCAGGAAAATATTCTCGTCTGCGAGGTAGATAGTTCTTACATAGTTTACATAACCCTCAGAGTTATTACCATATCTGAAGATATCGCCCGGAAGAATCAGCGCTGCAGCACGCTCTTCGCTCATTACACCGCCGTGGGATGTGATTCTTGCTGTACCAGTACCGGTACCTTCCACGCCGTAAGTAACACCGTTGAACAGATGGTCAGCAATAGAGTTGTTTCCCTTGATGTACTGGCCGTTGTTGTAGTAATCCGGATCGATTGTAAGTGTCTTGGAAGAGCCTTCCTCGTTACCGTAAATCTTCAATGTAACGATTTCATCACCATAATCATCTTCTACAAGTGTCTTGGAAACCTTTGTAACGATGAAGTACGGACGCTGTCTCTGTGCAGACTCGGTTTCGCCTGTCTTGAAGGTATCGGAACCGCCCGAACCCATTACATGTACACCGTAGGTGTATACGCGGGATTCTCTGTCTGTGTTGAACAGCTGGAGCTTATACTCGTCCTGTGACTGGAACTCAGAGGACTTGTAAATTCTCATGTGCTTGTCGTTGTCAAGCAGTGCAGAATCACTCGGTACAGCAAAGATAACTGCGCTCGAGTTGATTGCTATGGTGAAATCGAAGACCTTCTACTGGCTGTTGTAAGCCATTTTCTTCGGACCCGAAGAACCTGCCTTAATCTTACCTAATGTATACTCATCTTCTTCTGCGCTTACATACGGTGTATCAATAGACTTGATTGCGCCAGCACCATCAAGCTTATACAGCATCGGGGATACCATTGCCATTTCGCCTGTTACAGCATCCTTACTGTAACCGCCGCCACCGTAAATGTTGTTGGAAGCGATAACGGAAGCATTGAGTGCGTTCATAATTGCTTCATCTGTGCCATACTTC
>JAFQPV010000231.1 GCA_017411585.1 Clostridia bacterium
ATCTAAAAGCGGTGTTAAATCCTTTTCTCCGGTATCAGCATTCGTTTGGCACAAATACTTCTCAAAATAGCGCATTGCCGAGGTAATACCTAAGTTAAATACCGGCTTTACCCTGCCGTTTACATAAATCGTGCCCAAAAGGCGGTCATACACATTGCGCGCCTCGTGCAAGTGATAGCTGTCGCCCGTCAATTCATAGCAGACTAAATTTTGACTCACCAGATAGCCGCTCGTCCAGCCCGGCTTTGCCGGATTGTATTTGCCGCTTGCATCGGTCGTATCCGCGAACAAACTCCCTACGGAAACGCTGCTTTGGCGCGTCTTGTCCGATGCAAGCCTCGTCATCGCCGCAAGTGTATCTGCGCTGATTTCTATCGGCGCATCCGCAAAGCTGCGCTTACAGATATACGCACTTTGCTTAATCTCATCATAAGTAACCTCATAACCGAGCGCTTCGGACACAAAGCGAATCGGCACCATCGTTGTGTTACCATTGTAAAGCTCTGCCGCTACATCCAAGACATAAGCATTGCCGGCAGAATCACTTGCCTGTGCAGAGCCGATGGTCACATACACGGTTTTGCCGTTTTGTGTTATAGATGCACACTGCGCATTTTCGTCCCAGTTGACAATCGCGCCCAGACCTTCGCTTACGGCGCGGAGCGGCACAAGCATACGCCCTGTCTTCACATACGGCGCTGCCACCTTTTTACTCTCTGTACCGACCGTCATTACATCCGAATTCTCCGTTAAAACCACGCGGCGCACTGCCGGCGGCACAAAACGCACTGCAGGCGCAATATATTCCTTCGCCTGCACGCCGCAAGCCGGCAAAAGCAAGCTTAAAATCAACAGCACTGCAATCAAGCTGCTAAACTTCATTTTGTTTTTCAAGTGCATCACCTCATTAAAAAATAAACACTTTTCTAAAAAAAATCATAGCATATCCGTATGGTATTTTCAACTAAAAAATGCAAAAAAGATTGAAGCAATTTCTTGCCTCAATCTCCTTTTATTTTTCTAATTCGGCAATTTTTACCATCAGCGCACACTCAATACGCTTTTTAAACAGCTTACAGCCGTATTCATACACACCGGCGAGGCTGCCCGTTGCGTGGCACGCATTTGCCGCACAACCGCCTGCACAGTATAATTTTGCCCAGCAATTCTTGCAATCCGGACGTGTATAGCAATTGCACGATGCAAATTCATCGCGCAGAGCAGTATTTGTTACACCGTCGTAGATGTTGCCCATGCTGTAGCGAGTATCACCGACAAACTGATGGCAAGGATACAGCTCGCCCCACGGGGTGACTGCCAGATACTCCGTACCCGAGCCGCAGCCGGACACGCGCTTATAAATACATGGTCCGCCCGTCAAGCTAATCATATAATGGTAGAAGGTAAAGCCCTTGCCAGCCTTTTTACGCTTAATCATTTCGAGCGCGAGGTTTTCATATTGGTCAAACAAAACCGGCAAATCCGCCTCGGTTAATGCACACGGATCGGACGGGTCGCACACCACCGGCTCCATGCTCAGCTCCGTAAAGCCGAGGTCCGCCATATGCAAAATATCCTTTAAAAAGTCCGTATTGTGGTGCGTGTAGGTACCGCGCACATAGTAGCTCTTATCGCCGCGCTTTTGTACAAAATCCTGAATTTTCGGCAAAATCTTATCATAGCTGCCGCCGCCCGCATGGTCTACACGGAAACGGTCGTGCACGTCTTTTCTGCCGTCTAAGCTGAGTACGACATTGTGGATTTCCTTATTACAAAATTCCGTTACCTCATCGTCCAGCAAAACACCGTTGGTCGTGAGTGTAAAGCGGATATTTTTGCCGTGCTTTTGTTCAAGCTCGCGCCCATAGGCAACCAATGCTTTGACAACCTCCCAGTTCATCAAAGGCTCGCCGCCGAAGAAGTCGACATCCAAATTCTTATGATTGCCCGAATTCTCCACAAGAAAATCAAGCGCACGCTTACCGACATCCAAGCGCATCAACGCGCGGTCACCGTGATATTCGCCCTGCGAAGCAAAGCAGTATGAGCAATTTAAATTGCACACGTGTGCCACGTGCAGGCAAAGCGCCTTAATCGAGAAATTGCTTCTGCGATAGTTTTTCGCAATCTCCTCATACGCATCGTTTGTAAACAGCTTGCCCTGCTTTTTCAAGCCTTCAATATCCTCGATGCACTCGGCAATCTCCTGCGCCGTAACATCTTCACTGTCTTTATACTTTTCCAAAATGCTTTTTTTGATTTCCGCCGGTGTTTTTTCTTCGTACATAGAGATAATATCATATGCCACATCATCTACCACGTGTACCGAACCGGAGAATACATCAAGCACAATATTGTATCCGTTTAATTTATATTGGTGTATCATTTTTCTACCTCGAACGTACAAAAAGTCTCATAATGTCGAATTATGAGACTTTTGTTTATCTGTTTTTGACTTACTTATCTGTTTTCGTTTTCGCAATCCTGGTTTGCTACGCCGCAGGAAGTCTTGCAAGCAGACTGGCAGGATGTCTGGCACTCGCCGCAGCCGCCTGTCTTAACAGATTCGTTTAAATCACAAGTTTCAATCGTTACAATTCTCTTCATGGTTTTTCTCTCCTTTTTTACAAGTTATATGTAGTATATCACACCGCAAGGCATCTGTCAAGAAGCGATTACGGCAATTTCGTCATTTTCCTTGCTTCGGCCTTTGTGCAAAGCCACGCCGTTTTCCAAAAGCCAGTTTACACTTGAAGCAAATTCCGCGCTGATGCGCTCGCCCGGAATCAAAAGCGGAATTCCCGGCGGATACGCCCATACGTATTCTGCGCTCACCTTTCCGATACTGTCTTGGACGGTGAAAACAGCAAACTCCGCCTCCAGCGCCTGCTCCGGCGCACACGCAAGCACCGGCAAATCCAAACCCGGCAAGTCCTTTTTTTGTGCAAAGCTACAGGCAGCATCAATTTGTACCAAGGCTTCCGCCAGCACGCCAATCGACTCTATGCTGTCGCCCGCGCCCGTCATGGCAAGCACACCTTGCGCCGTAACCATTTCCACGTCAATTTTATACTCTTCCAGTTTTTCCGCCAGCTGCGGGCCGGTCAAATCGCAGCCGTGTGTGCTGATATACAGCTTGGTTTCATCAAAGGCAAAGGCTTCTTTGGGCAAATCCCCCTCATAGCCAAACACGCGCAGCTTCTGTAGCTGTGATGCCCAAATGGAAAATCCGGCAAGCCCGATGCGCCACGGCTCGAAAAAGGCCTCATCCTCTAAAATTTTGCGTACACAACCATCCGCTGAAATCAAAAGCGGATAAGATGGACTGCTCGTTTCAAACACGGCGAGCTGATGTGCAAGTCTTTTCGTGGATACACGCGCACTGCACACGTGCAAAATCGCTGTCTGCGTAAATGCCGGTAAGGTTTTGTGCAAGCTTTGCACCACCAAATCCGCACCGCATTTTACCGCACTTTTGGCAAAGGTCGGATGCAGACCGAGATGTGCGCCGTGCGCCTCATCGACAAACAAAGCTGCATTATGCTTATGTACAATTTCAGCAATACCTTCAATGTCGGATAAAATGCCCTCATACGTCGGGCTGGTAATCACCGCAAGGCGAATGTCCGGATGTGCTTTAAATGCCGCCTCCACCGCCGCAGGTGCACACGAGCCGCAGATGCCAAATTCCGGGATTTGCGGCGGCAAAACAAAAATCGGCGCCAGACCGCAAAGCTCAATCGCGTGAAAAACAGATTTGTGCGCATTGCGCGAAACCAAAATTTTATCGCCGCGCTTCGTGAGCGTACGGATACCTGCCAGTATACCGCAGGTACTACCGTTGACAAGGTAATACGAGCGTAGACTGCCCCAAAGCTCGGATGCCAACGCCATTGAATCGCGCAAAACACCCTGCGCATCGTGCAGATTGTCCGTTGCGGCAATTTCCGTAAAATCCTGCATTGCGCTGATATGCATATGCTCTGACACCGCGCGCACGCGCTTGTGCCCCGGCATATGCATCGGGATTCTGCCGCTTTGGCTGTATTCAGTTAAATAGCTGTGCAGACTCTTTTTCTTTTCCATAAATACCTCTAAGATTGCTTCCATATTTTATATGCATTATTTTATCAGCAATCCTTAAAAAAAGCAAGCAAATCAAAATTTACAAACAAAGTGCATAGGCTATTTAGATATATAAATGATTCTTTTTCCTATATGATTTGCATACAGCATTGTTTGTTTTGCGCCACCGTTTTTATACACATAACATAAGCAGACATCACATTGGTCGACCAACCAACGATTGCGCATCGGTATGTCTGTATTTTCATAGGCTTTGTTCCCAAAAGGACATACAATCTCATCATACCATTGCATATCGCTTTGTTTTACTACTTTATGATTATACGGAACAAAAACGAGCTTTCCGCGCAATTGTTTTACTGCTCTTTCACACGTTTGATCAAAATTGCCCATACCGCCGCTGTAAAATGTCGTACAACCTTCGCCTATAAGCTTTTTTATCGCTGTATAAATTTGTTTTTCTAATCCGAAACTATCCCTATGCCCTATAAAACAACACTTCATTTGCGCCCCTCCTAACCTAATGTTTTCATTATATAATTCAAAAGTCTATATGTCAAGGTGAGTTTTGCAATAATATTGTATGTAAAGATTAGATATGGGAGGATAAATATGCTGAAATTAAATGCAATTGAGCTTTTAAATAAAAGGGGCAAAACAAAATATTGGCTCTATAAGCAAATGGGAATGAGCTACCAAAACTTCACAAAAATGATAAACAATGAAACAAAATCAATTAAATACGACAATTTAGAAGCAATGTGTTATATTTTAGATTGTAAAATTGAGGACTTACTCGTTATAACAGAAGAATAAACATCCCCCCATAAAACGAAGGTTCATTTTCAGGCATAGCCCTAATATTGCTGGCAACGGACAAATGCGTTTTTTATTGGCCTGCCAGCCATGCAAACGGTTACTTGCTACCCATAAATAGTTTTACTTACAATGGGTTTCATGGTGAATTTAATATAAAAATAGGCTCCCTTGTGTAAAGGGAGCTGGCGAACGCAGTGAGACTGAGGGATTGTTTTCTGCTTATGGTTTTGAGTTTTTTTATTAAACAATTACAATCCCTCCGAGTTTGCTATGCAAACCCACCTCCCTTTACACAAGGGAGGCTTTTCTCATTAATAATTTCTGCCAAATTGCTCATTTATGCGATTACAGATAACTTTACACGTGTTTATACTCTTTATTTCTGCTCATCAGTTAACCTTTTTAGTACCACGCGACTATCACTTGATTTTCATTACAAAAAACAGATGTCCGCAGGGGCATCTGTTTTCTTATTCCACACGAAAGACCATATCCTGTATGCGCTGATACCGCACCGGTGTTGTTGTCCTATTTGCGTGTGCCTGCGCTGCAGTCAGCACGATAATCTTCCCCGCACCGGCAACCTTTAATGCTTTTGCGCAGTTTTTGACTGTATTTCCCGTTGTGAAGACATCGTCGACCAAAAGCACATTTACATCCTCGAGCGCAGTCTTACACGCAAACGCATCACGCACATTTAGGATGCGCTTGTCGCCCGGCGGCAGCTTGCTTTGCGGTTTCGTTTCGCGCACCTTGCACAAAATGCCTTCCTCATACGGCAAATCGCACCGACGTGCGACAGAGCGCGCCAATAGCGCAGCCGGATTGTAGCCGCGCCGACTCAGCTTCTTTTTCGTCATCGGCACCGGCATCACAACATCAATCTCTTTTAAATCACAAACCTTGACCAAGCGCTCTGCCATAAATGCCGCGAGCGTTTCTGAAAGCATATGCTTTCCGTGAAACTTCATCTCGTGCACAAAGCGGCATACGCTCGTTTTATAACAAAACGGCGAGAGCACAAAATCAATATGTCCTTTTAAAATCTGCTTTCCGCTGCCGCGAATCACCGGCAGCTTTGTAAGACACTGCGGACAAATGTGCAGCGGCATCTTCTCCGGAATGCTCGCACCGCAAAAACCGCAGCGCTTCGGAAAGAGTATGCTGTTTATCCACATCAAAAGCTTAAGCATGCGCCCCCTCCTCTGCAAGCTGTAAAAGACGTTCCTGCAGGCTGGTAAACCGCAGATTTTCCGTATCGTTCGCCGTCATTGCGGCAACCGCGGATTTCACACCGACAAGCACCACAAGCTTTTTTGCACGCGTCACTGCTGTGTAAAACAGATTTCGCTTCATCAGCATCGGTGCAGCGTGGTATACCGGCATAACCACCGCATCAAACTCACTGCCCTGGCTTTTATGCACCGTCACCGCATATGCAAGCTCCAATTCAACCGCCTGCTCAAACATATAGTGCACTTCCTTGTCCTCGTCATAGACCACGGTGAGCACCTTGTTTTCCTTGTCCACACTCGTTACATAACCGATGTCGCCGTTAAACACACCCTGTCCGGATGCATTGCTCGTCAGGCTTGTCCAGCCTATATCATAATTGTTTTTAATCTGCATCACCTTGTCACCCACACGAAAAACAACGTCTCCCATGCGGTGCTCCGCCTTTTCCTTGGACGGCGGATTAATGCTTTGCTGCAACAGCGCATTGAGCTGCTGCACGCCACAAATGCCCTTGCGCATCGGCGAAAGCACCTGAATCTGCCGAAGTGCATCAAAGCCGTACGCCTGCGGCAAGCGCGTTTTGTACAGCTCCGCCACCGTCTGCGCAATCGTTTCTGCGCTTGTGCGCTCGGTATAGAAAAAATCGGACTTCACATCGTCCAAAACCGGGTTTTCACCATGAATGATGCGGTGCGCATTCTGCACAATCAGGCTCTGCGCCGCCTGACGGAAAATTTCTGTCAAACGCACGGTTTTTACCACACCGCTCTTGATAATATCAGCAAACATATTGCCCGCGCCAACCGGCGGCAGCTGGTCAGCATCGCCGACAAAAATCACCGCGCTGTCATTGCGCACAGCAGACAAAAGCGCACTGCCCAACAGCACATCAATCATACTGCTTTCGTCGACAATGACAACATCCTCATCTAACGGATGCATCGCGTCGCGCGCGAACACCTGCGCTTCGCCCTCCTCCATATATTCAATCTCCAAAAGGCGATGGATGGTGCTCGCCGCACTGCCCGTCACTTCACCTAAACGCTTCGCCGCGCGCCCCGTCGGCGCTGCAAGCGCAATTTTATAATCATCCTGCTTTAAAATATCCATAATGGTATTGACAACTGTCGTTTTGCCTGTACCCGGTCCGCCGGTCAGTACCATAATGCGGTTTGTAAGCGCACAAATGACCGCTTCGCGCTGTTTTTCGCCCAGCTGAATGCTGCTGCTTTTCTGCCAGTCATCCACGCGCTGCACTGCCTTTTTTTCGGTGTAAAACGGCTTTTCCTTCAAAAGTGCGGCAATTCTTGCGCCGATACTGCGTTCTGCGCGCAAAAACGTGTTTAAAAACGCACAGCGCACATCGCGAATGGTTTCCACCGAGACGTGTCCCTCAATGGCAAGTGAAATCAGCGCACCGACCGCCTCTTCGCCATCTACCTCCAGCATACGGCACACCGTATCCAAAAGCTCACGCTCCGGCAAATACGTGTGTCCGCGCTCGTAGGCGTTGGAAAGCAAGATATATTCAAGTGCCGCCTTGATTCTGCTCTTGCTGTTTGGCGGCGTACCCATCTGCATTGCCACGCGGTCAGCCGTTTTAAACGAAATACCGTGCACTGCACTGACCAGCACATACGGATTTTGCTTGATTAAATTCACCGCATCTGTGCCGAGCGCGCGCTGCACCTTCAGTGCCATCGCTGCACTGATGCCATAGGTTTGTAAAAACATCACCGTCTGCTGCACACTTTGCTGCTTTAAATAGCTTTCGCCGATTTGCAGTGCCTTTGCCTTGCTGATGCCCTTGATGCACGCAAGCCGTTCCGGTGCTGTCATCAGCACATTCAGCGCATCCTCGCCAAACTCCGAAACAATGCGCTGCGCCGTTGCAAGACCGATGCCGCGGATGATGCCTGAGCCGAGGTAGCGCAAAATACCCTCTTCTGTAGACGGCTGCACCTTTTCATAGGTACTTGCCTTAAACTGCATACCGTACTCGCGGTGATTGACCCAATCGCCCGTCAGAGATACATTTTCGCCCTCGCTTAAATACGGCATACAACCCGTCGCAGTGACCGGCTCGCCGTTTACATCCAGCATGCAAACCGTGTAGCCGTTTTCATAATTCGAATATATAATTTCTTCCACAAAGCCGGATATCTCAATCATATGTAAAGTCCCTTCAAATTCGCTATCTATATTATTACAAAACCAACCGCTTTTGTCAAGTATTATCAAACAAATTTTCGATTATTCTCACCTTTACTTTTCCCTAAAAAAATGCTATACTATACCGCAGGAGGTGTAATACCATGCCTGAAAGCTACACAGATTTTGCCGCGATTTATGACCGGCTGATTTTAGAAGATATTGACTATACCGCCATTGCAGATTATATTGAAAAAACACTTGCAAGACTCGGCAAAAAGGCAGAGCTTGTCTGCGACCTTGCCTGCGGCACGGGTACGCTGACGGATATTCTTTCTAAGCGCGGCTACGATATGATTGGCATTGACCTTTCGCCGGAAATGTTAAACATCGCGCGCGAAAAGAATCCGGACATTTTGTTTTTAAATCAGGATATTTGTGAATTTGAGCTCTACGGTACGGTGGATGCGCTTTTGTGCATGACCGACTCGCTCAACTACATCACGGACGAAGCGGATTTGTTTGCCATCTTCAAGGCGGCAAAAACGTGCTACTTAAATCCGGATGCGCCGTTCATTTTCGATTTAAATTCGCCGTACAAGCTAAAAACCATCCTCGGCGACAACACCTTCACCTACGACAGCGACGATGTGTTCTACGTTTGGGAAAACGCACACGATGCAGAGGAAAATTGCACCGATTTTTACCTGACGTTCTTTGTAAAGGAGGGCGACACCTACCGCCGTTTTTCCGAAACGCACACAGAATATGTGTATACGCAGGCGAAAATCACCTCCCTTTTAAAAAAAGCAGGCTTTACAAAAATCGAGG
>JAFQPV010000232.1 GCA_017411585.1 Clostridia bacterium
AGGTATGCAGGTAAAGGATGCCATCAAAGCCATGATTGACCACCTTGAAAAAGAGGGCATCGGTAAGCGCAAGGTCAACTTCAAGCTGCGCGACTGGGTATTCTCCCGTCAGCGCTACTGGGGCGAGCCGATTCCGCTGGTATATTGTGAAAAGTGCGGCTGGCAGCCGATTCCGGAAAGTGAGCTTCCGCTTATGCTGCCGGAGGTAGATAACTACGAGCCGACAGACAATGGTGAAAGCCCGCTGTCCAAGATTACGGATTGGGTAAATACCACATGTCCTTGCTGTGGCGGTCCGGCAAAGCGCGAGACCGATACAATGCCGCAGTGGGCAGGCTCTTCGTGGTACTTCCTCAGATATATCGACCCGGACTGCGATACTGCAATCGCAAAGGAAGAGCTTCTCAAATACTGGCTGCCGGTTGACTGGTACAACGGCGGTATGGAGCATACTACACTGCATCTTCTGTATTCGAGATTCTGGCATAAGTTCTTATATGATATCGGCGTAGTACCGACAAAGGAGCCGTATCAGAAGCGTACCTCGCACGGTATGATTTTGGGTGAAAACAACGAAAAAATGTCCAAATCCCGCGGTAACGTGGTAAATCCGGACGATGTTGTTAAGCAGTTTGGTGCGGATACTTTCCGTACTTACGAGATGTTCATCGGTGCATTTGATCAGGCTACACCGTGGCAGGAGCAGGGCGTAAAGGGTTGCTTCAAGTTCCTCGAGCGCGTATGGAATCTGCAGAACATCTTAACGGATGAAGAAGGCTACAGTGCTGATTTGGAAAGCGAAATGCACAAGGCAATTAAGAAGGTAGGCGAGGATATTGAACGCATGAAGTTCAATACCGCAATTGCAACCCTGATGTCCTTGGTAAACAGCTTTACAAAGAAGAATGCAATTACACGCGGTGAGCTTAAGACATTCCTCTTGCTCTTAAATCCGACAGCACCGCATATCACAGAAGAAATGTGGAGCCTTAACAATTTCGGCAGCGAAATTGCAAAGCAGAGCTGGCCGGAATATGACGAAGCAAAGACTGTGGATAATGAAATCGAAATCGTTATGCAGATTAACGGCAAGATTCGTGATAAGCTTACAGTTAGTGCAGATGCAAGCAAAGAAGAGATTGAAAAGCTTGTGCTCGAAAGTGACCGCATTAAGGCGCTTTTGGAGGGCAAGCAGATTGTAAAGACAATCGTTGTACCGAAAAAGCTTGTAAATATCGTTGTAAAATAATATAAATGCAGGCTTGCACCTTTTGTGCAAGCCTGTTTTAGTACCAGCCGAATAAAAAGCACAATACCCCTGCAATAACGGAAAATACTACACCGAACACAATGACAGGACCGGCGATTTTGAACATATTGGCGCTCATACCTAAAATATAACCTTCGCTTTTGAATTCCATCGCAGGAGAAACAATCGAGTTTGCAAATCCGGTAATCGGCACGATTGTACCTGCGCCGGCGTATTTTGCCAAATTGTCATACCAGCCGAGGCCTGTGAAGAGTGCACCTAAGAATATTAAAGTTACACTGGTGACGGCACCGACCTCGTCTTTGGTGAGTGTAGTGAAATTTGTATATAAATCGCTGATGCCCTGACCGATACAACAAATTGTACCGCCAATCAGAAATGCGAAAATTATATCTTTTACAATCGGTGATTTTGGCGACTTTTTATCTGCATATTTTTTATACGCTTCTTTTGTCATCTTTGGCATAAAAGCACTTCCTTTCACTTTTAGTTTAACGGAAGGTATAAAAAATATGCGCAGATACATTATAAAAACAGACGAAAGGAGCGTTTTTATGAAAACACTTGCATTTTTTGATACGAAAGAATATGACAAAACCTATTTTGAAGCATTGAAGGAAAAGCATGGTATCCATATCCGCTATTTCGAGGACAAACTCAGCGCAGAGACGGTTTCGCTTGCTGAAGGGGCGGATGCAGTCTGCGTTTTTGTAAATGACGATATCAACAAAGCGGTCATTGAACGTCTTTATCAGATGGGCGTGCGTGTGATTGCGTTGCGCTGTGCAGGTTATAATAATGTGGATTTCAAAGCAGCGTACGGCAAAATTCATGTTGTGCGTGTGCCGGCATATTCACCGTATGCAGTGGCGGAATATACGATGGCGCTTTTGCTTGCAGTCAACCGCAAGGTGCATAAATCCTATATCCGTACGCGTGATTTTAACTTCAGCTTAAATCGCCTGGTTGGCTTTGATTTGCACGGCAAAACCGTTGGTATTATCGGTACGGGTAAAATCGGTCAGATTTTTGCAAACATCTGTAAAGGCTTTGGTATGCATATCCTTGCATATGATGTATATCCGAACGACAGTCTTGGGTTAAACTATGTTTCATTAGAGGAGCTGTGCGAAAAGGCGGATATCATTTCGCTGCACTGCCCGCTGACGGAGAGCACGAAGCATTTAATCAACAAAAACACACTTTCCAAAATGAAGGACGGCGTGTATATTGTCAACACCTCGCGCGGCGCTTTGATTGATACAGAAGCCCTGCTCGATGCAATCCGTACACGCAAGGTCGGCGGTGCGGCACTCGATGTGTATGAAGAAGAGACGGACATTTTCTTTGAAGATTTTTCCGATAGCTTTATTGGCGACGATACGCTTTCACTTTTGTTGTCGATGCCGAATGTTATCGTTTCCTCGCACCAGGCATTTTTAACAAACGAAGCACTTGAGAATATTGCCGATGTGACCTATGAAAATTTGGATGCGTTCTTCGCAGGTGAAACGCTCAAAAACGAAATATGCTATCACTGCCAAAAGAGCGGCGGCCATTGCAGCCGCAAAGAAAAGGGTAGATGCTTTTAAAAATTTGAATAAGCCTTGCAAAAGACTGTTTTCTGTGCTACAATAGATTGGAAAAATGGTTAAGAAAGGCTTTGAGTAAATATGAAATTAGGTATAGTAGGCTTGCCGAATGTCGGCAAATCCACACTTTTTAATGCAATTACACAGGCGGGTGCAGAGTCGGCGAACTATCCGTTCTGTACAATCGAGCCGAATGTCGGCATCGTTGCTGTACCGGACGAGCGACTCGATGTGCTCACAAAGATGCACAACCCGAAAAAGGTGACACCGGCAATTATCGAATTTGTTGATATTGCAGGTCTTGTAAAGGGCGCAAGCCGCGGTGAAGGTTTGGGTAACAAGTTCTTGTCCCACATCCGTGAGGTGGATGCAATTGTGCACGTTGTGCGTTGTTTTGAGGATTCCAATATCGTACACGTGGACGGCAACATCGGTCCGGCAAGAGATATTGAAACCATTAATTTAGAGCTTGTATTTGCAGACTTAGAAATGATTGAACGCCGCATCGACCGTGTAAAAAAGGCACTCAAAGGCGACAAAAAATTCCAGGTTGAACTGGATTTGCTCGAACGCGTAAAGGTTGGTCTTGAGGAAGGTAAGCCGGCGCGTGCGCTTGACTACAGCGACGAAGAAAAGGATATGATGCGCGAGGTTGCACTCCTTACGATGAAGCCGGTTTTATATGCGGCAAACGTGTCCGAGGATGAGGCTGCGGATGCAAGTGAGAATGCAATGGTTGCCGAGGTAAAGGGCATTGCGGATGCGGAAGGTTCTGAGGTTATTGCAATTTGTGCAAGAATTGAGGAAGAAATCGCAGAATTAGAACCGGAAGAGAAGAAGGAGTTCCTTGCGGAAATGGGCATGGCGGAATCCGGTTTGGATAAGATTGTAAAATCCAGCTACAAGCTGCTCGGCTTAATCAGCTACTTAACCGCAGGCGAGCCGGAGGTGCGTGCATGGACGATTACAAACGGCACAAAAGCACCGCAGGCAGCGGGCAAAATCCACTCGGATTTTGAAAAGGGCTTTATCCGCGCAGAAGTTATCCACTATGATGATTTGATTGCGTGCGGCAATATGGTTGCGGCAAAGGAAAAGGGGCTAGTTCGCTCCGAAGGTAAGGAATATGTGATGAAGGACGGCGATATAGTGCTGTTCCGCTTTAATGTTTGATTCTTATGGGCGAACTTTGTTCGCCCATTTTCTTTGAGGTTATGTTATGCATTATGAAAAGATAAAAGCTGGGCTGGGTACAGATATTAAATTACAAGCTGTGTTTGAAAATGTCGATTCGACAAATACATATTTGAAAAAGCTGTGTAATGCGCAAGAAATCAGTGAGAAAACAGTAGTGCTTGCCGCGCAGCAGAGCGGCGGCAGAGGCAGGCTTGGCAGAAGCTTTGTTTCACCGCAGGGCGGCGTGTATTTAAGCATTGCCTTCCCAGTACGTTATAGCGCAGACGTTGCACTGTTAATTACGGCGGCAGCAGCGGTTGCGGTATGCCGCGTTCTGGACAGATACACAAACGAAGCGGCGCAAATTAAGTGGGTGAATGATGTTTATCTCGGCGGCAAAAAAGTCTGCGGCATTTTAACGGAGGCCGTAACGGATACACAGCGCGGATGTGTTAAAAACACCATTGTCGGCATAGGCTTGAATCTGTGTGGATACGATGCCTTCCCGGAGGAGCTAAAGCCGATTGTCACTACGCTGGAACAGCATGTAAAAGCATTGCCTTCGCGCGAAGAACTTGCAGTGCAGATTGTAAACGCGCTTTGTCGTATAGAAGCAGATTTGACGGATGCAGCTGTAATGGAGGAATACAGAACGCGAAGCTTTGTTATCGGCAAGCAGGTGCGCGTAATTCAAAGTGATACAGAAACAAATGCTCTTGTAACGGATATTGACGAAAGAGGCGGCCTGTGCGTTGCCTATGAAAACGGTGAAACTGCCGTTTTGCAAAGTGCAGAAATTTCAATAAGAACGATATGATTTTTAGCCTGCAGATATGTATCTGCAGGTTTTGTTTGTTTTGCACAAAAAAATAAGTCTTGTGCAACTTGATTTATGATGATATAATATAAATAATCGGTTAGAATTTGAGATAAAACCGAAAGTGGGGAGTAAAGTATGAAAGTAAAAGAAGTAAAAGCATTATTGGATGCAGTAGTAGAGACTGGCGAGGCGTTGATGGACATGGAAGTTAAAACAGCGTGCGGTAGCGATATGATGAGCGACGTTTTGGCGTTTGTCAAGGAAGAAGGTCTTCTTTTGACGGGTCTGGTCAATCCGCAGGTTGTGCGTACGGCAGAGATGATGGACATTAAGGTTATTGTTTTTGTGCGTGGTAAGGTGCCGAGTGCGGAAATGATTGAGCTTGCCGAGGAACGCGGTATGGTACTTATGCGTACGCAAATGCCGATGTATGTTGCATGCGGCGAGCTGTACGCAGCGGGCCTGGTGCCGCGTAAATGAGAAGCCGAGAGGAGGCAGCAATGTATGGCAGAAACAATCAAGCTGCAGTTTAATATTGACGGAAACAATTTTGTGGATGCCGGTGCAGCATCCGGTAAAGTGAAAAAGACGCTTACGCAGCTCGGATTTGATCCGGCTGTGATTCGCCGTGCGGCAATTGCGATGTATGAGGGCGAAATCAACATGGTCATTCACGCAGACGGCGGCGTGGCGGATGTGTACATTGATTCAGATAAGATTCGCATTGTTCTTTCAGACAAAGGACCGGGCATTGCGGATGTTGAGCTTGCGATGAAGGAAGGGTATTCCACGGCAAGTCAGGAAGCGAGAGACCTGGGCTTCGGTGCAGGTATGGGGCTTCCGAATATGAAAAACTACACAGATGAGATGACGGTTAATTCGAAGGTTGGCGTTGGCACAACCGTGGAAATGATTATTAATTGCTGACATTGAGGAGTGAAGCTGATGAAACAGACATATTTTCATTCAGTTACTTTAGATAAAGAAAAGTGCATGGGGTGTACGAACTGTATCCGTCGTTGCCCGACAGAGGCAATTCGTGTGCGTGACGGTAAGGCGCGGATTATAAAGGAGCGCTGTATCGATTGCGGTGAGTGCATTCGCGTGTGTCCGTATCATGCTAAACAGGCGTTGACAGATCCGTTTTCGTCCATTGAAAAGTTTAAATATAAAATCGCTTTGCCGGCACCGGCACTGTATGGTCAATTTCATAATGTCAGAGACATCAATGTGATATTGAATGGGCTTAAGGAAATTGGCTTTGATGATGTATATGAGGTGGCGCGTGCAGCAGAAATTGTAACGATTGCAACGATGGATTTGCTGATGCAAAAGAAACTGGAAATGCCGGTGATTTCAACGGCGTGTCCGGCGATTTTACGATTGATTCGCGTGCGTTTTCCAAGTCTTATTAAAAATCTGTTGCCGCTCAACGCGCCGATGGATTTGGCAGCGAAGCTCGCCAGAAGACGTGCAATTGAGAAAAAAGGCATCCCGCCGGAGGATATCGGGGTGTTCTTTATCTCGCCGTGCCCTGCAAAAGTGACGACCTTGCACGAGCCGCTTGGGGAGGATACAAGTCCTGTGGACGGCGTGATTGCAATTAGCGAGGTGTACAAAAAGCTTGCGCCGATTCTCGGCAGCTTAAAGCCAAAGGAAAAGCTGGTGCGCGCAGGGTTGAAGGGCGTGAATTGGTGTCACAGCGGCGGTGAGGCAAAGGCGCTCAGCAAGGATGCTTATCTTGCTGTTGACGGTATTGATAATGTAATTTCTGTATTGGAAAGTTTAGAGGATAACCAAATCAGCCACGTAGAATTTGTAGAGGCTTGTGCTTGTGCAGGTGGTTGTGTCGGCGGACCGCTCACCGTTGAAAACGGTTATGCGGCACGTGCGAGAATTGAGCAGATTAGCAAAAAACTGACCAGTTATGAAACAGAACGAGAGCTTCCGCAAATTGATTTGGAGGATGTGCTCATCAGCAAGCCGATTGAATATGTACCGATTTTGAAGTTGGATGACGACAGAGCGGTTGCAATGCAAAAAATGCAGGAAATGAAGGCAATTGAAGAGCGTTTGCCGAAGCTTGACTGCGGCAGCTGTGGAGCGCCGTCTTGTAAGGCGCTTGCGGAGGATGTTGTGCGTGGTTTTGGGCGCGAGATAGATTGTATACATAATTTGCGCAGCAAGGTCAATGAGCTTGTGCGCGAAATTTCAGAGCTGGAAATGTAAAACGTACAGCGTAGGAGGGAAATGTTTTGACAGTAAAAGAGTTCGCTGAAAAGCTATCCTGTAAGGTGTGCGCAGGTGCACAGGGAATGGATAAAGAAATAAACGGTTGCTATGTGTGTGACCTTTTAAGTTATGCAATGAGCCATGCTACAGAGGGCAATGTGTGGATTACGGTGCAGACAAACATCAATGTCATTGCCGTTGCGGTTTTGACGGAAGTGGGCTGCGTGGTTTTGCCGGAAGGACTTACGCCGGACG